>NZ_BKGB01000007.1:0-217069 GCF_008980925.1 Acinetobacter sp. TUM15071
AAAGTTGGTGAAAATGAGAATGATTTTTATTAAAATTGTAGTGTTTTTTTATTTTTAATATTTTTTTAATATTTGTCTGAGTTTTTTTGAGAAATTTTATGAGTTCTTTACCTTTGAATATGCATCACAAGCCTATTTTCAAATTTAGCTTGTTAACCATGATGCTGTTGCAAGCACAGTATGCTTTTGCCAATGAGGCAACTGCGCCAACAGCAGTGATGCCAACCATCAAGATTGAAGCAATGAGCGAGCTTGATCCGATCAAAAGTTATATTGACTATGATCAAGCAAGTGTGACGCGCAATGGTCTTAAGAAAAAAGATATTCCACAGACTGTCGATACCATTGATGTGCAGAAATATAAAATTTATGGGGCAAATGACTTAAGTGTCATGTTGCAGGGGACACCAGGTGTATCTACAAATTATGATACGCGTGGTGATGGTATCAGCTTGCGTGGTTTTAAAGCGGACGAAGGTGATATCTATCGTGATGGTGTTCGTGAAAGTGGACAATTGCGTCGTAGTACAGCCAATGTAGAACGTATCGAGATTTTAAAAGGTCCTGCTTCCGTACTTTATGGACGAGGTGCTGGCGGTGGTGTGATCAATATGGTGACCAAGTTCGCTAATTTTGACTCTAAAAGTTCAGTTGGGGTCTATGCAGGGTCATATGAAAATATCGGTGGCACCTTAGATTTTAATCAGGTTCTTACAGATAATTGGGCTATTCGTCTAACTGGCGAAAAAGCTGACACCAATAGCTTTCGTACTGGTATTGGTTCACAAATCGAAATGATTTCTCCAAGTGTGACCTATCGTAGTGATGACGAGAAGTTACTTTGGACAACTCAATATACTTTCGACAAATTAGAGCGTACGCCTGATCGTGGTCCTACTTATGAAAGTCTGCCAAAAGGCGTTCCTATTAAAAATGCTTTTGCACGTAGTTCAGATTTTATTGAAGATGAATTACAAACAATTCGTACTGATGTGAAATATGAATTTGCACCAGATTGGAAGTTCCATTGGGCTGCGAGTTATCGCCAAGCATATCAAAACTTTGATAATTTCTTTGGTGGAACCTATTGCGATAATAATTTGACTTTAGCAAGCAAGCCAGAGAAGTGTGATTGGAATGGTTATCTTCGTCAAAGCTATGCTTGGCAAGAAACTATGAATAAAACCGTAATGAATACCTTTGATATTACAGGTAAATTCCAAACGGGTGTATTTGAACACAATATCATGGTGGGGAGTGATTGGACTCATGAAGATCGAGATCCAAAATTAGGGAACTATTCTAGCGGTCAATATGCAGGTAAATATTACGGATATATTAACCCGTATAATCCTAATGATAATTATGCATCTCCGTTATTTAGTCAGACGGCTGGTCGGACACCAATGACGTCTTATAGTCAACATAATGCAGAAAATAAAGCTATTTTTATTCAGGACTTAGTAAGTTTAACTCAAACTATTAAAATGATGCTTGGAGCACGCTACGATCAATTTGAGTTTAAAACACATAATATGATGACCGATAAGAAGCAGTCATATGATGGTGAAACTTTTAGCCCGAATATGGGATTTGTGTGGCAGCCTATTGAGAGCCAAAGTTTTTATGCTTCTTATAGCAAGAGCTTTGCACCATATGGTGGTCGAGGAATGATTAGTATTGATCCAACTCAAAGCCCTGGTGTTTACGATGCTGAGCCACAATACAATGAACAGTATGAAATTGGGGTTAAAAGTGATTGGTTAAATGACCGATTAAATACGCAATTCTCTATTTATGATATTACAAAAAACAATATTCGCTATCGTCCTGATGAAGTTAAGCATCCTGAACAATGGGACGTTGGTCAACAACAGCGTTCAAAAGGGTTAGAGTTTAGTTTTATTGGCCGAGTGATGGATAATTTATTTGTTCGTGGTGGTTATGGCTATACGGATGCTAAATGGACTAAAGATGTTCGTAGCAATGTGCCTGAGGCATCTCGTTTGAAAGACAATCAGTTGGCAAGGGTATCTGAAAATACTGGTAATTTATTTGTTCGTTATTTGCCTACTGAAAAAGTTTATGGAGAGCTTGGTGCAACATATGTCGGATCTTTCTATACAAATGATGCGAACACAGCGAAAATTGAAGGTTGGACACGTTTAGATGCCGCTATTGGTTATAAAGATGAACGTTGGGGGGCAACAGTTGCTGTAAACAATATTACGGATAAAGAATACTGGAGAGATCCGTCTATGCCAGGCACACCACGCAACTTCTTGGTGCGTTTGAACTATCAGTTCTAACCCCTAAAAAGCATCAATGTAAAGATGAGCACTTTTACTTAGGTAAAAGTGCTTTTTTGTTTTAAGTACTGAAAATGAAGCTTTTTTCTATTTTAAAGATGTAAATTTAATCTATCTTATTGAATTATATAAAATGTCATTGCTAAAAAAACTGGAATATTCTAATATTTGATTGAGTGAAAATTGAGCAAAAAACTTATTAGAATAACTATATAATTGTGATGTAGTTATCATTTGTGATTTTAATATGCATTTTTGTTCTCATTTTCAGTCTTTTTTGTTAGCATTAAAGAAAACTTTATAATAGAGATAATAATAATGAAGATTAAAATTGTGATCGTCTTGGCTTTCTCTATATTTATTTTGGGTTATGTGGCTTATGTCGATGCCCAAGCAAAGAAACGTCAAGAGTTGATGAAAATTGTTCAAGATGCTGAAAACAGCTTGAACACGATACAGCACAATCCGCATACGCATTTGTCCTCCTATCAGCGTAGTAACTAGTGCTTTTAGGTTTATACGGTATGGCATATTGCTCCAATCATCCGAGATCGGGCATCAAATGCGCTTTTTTTGTATTGTGGTACTCAAGTTTTGAATAGAATCTGTTAAAATATTTACCATTAAATAAAAAGCTGCATGTTGATATGCGGCTTTTTACGTTTTGATATCGGAATCGAATTTATACATATCCTCGTGTAACAAGTGCAAAGCTGGCATATAGATTGCTTTTAGCCTTGTATACCTTTTTGTGTACATTCAAAAAAGATTGCAAACACAAACGTATAGATTTCACATTCTACGATCTTAGATTTCAACAGGTGCTATGTTATGACAACGCCTAATGCTTCGGCTGGTTTGTTAGAACGCTTATTTAAGTTGAGCGAGAACAAAACCAACTTTAGAACGGAAGTTCTAGCAGGTGTAACTACATTTTTAACGATGTGTTACATCATCATTGTAAACCCACTCATTCTCTCTGAAACTGGCATGGATCATGGTGCTGTTTTTGTTGCAACCTGTTTGGCTGCGGCAATTGGGTGTTTGGTCATGGGGATTATTGCGAACTACCCAATCGCACTTGCACCTGGTATGGGCTTAAATGCTTATTTTACCTATTCCGTCTGTTTAGGTATGGGCGTACCTTGGCAAACTGCTCTCGCTGCAGTTTTTGTGTCAGGTTTGGTATTCCTTGCGATTAGCTTCTTTAAAATTCGTGAAGCGATTGTCAATGCGATTCCAATGTCACTTAAGTTTGCAATTGGCGGTGGTATTGGTTTATTCCTCGCATTAATTGCACTTAAAAATGCAGGCATTATTGTTGATAATCCAGCGACTTTGGTGGGCCTAGGCGATATCAAGCAACCTACAGTATTGTTGGCATTGTTCGGCTTTTTAATGATTGTAGTTTTGCATCAGTTTAAAGTACGTGGTGCGATCATTCTCAGTATTTTGGTTGTGACTGGGATTGCAACTGCAATGGGCTTAAATGAGTTTAAGGGCGTTGTTGGTCAAGTTCCTTCTTTAGCACCAACTTTTATGCAAATGGACTTTGAAGGTCTATTTACTGCCAGTATGGTCGGGGTGATTTTCGTCTTCTTTATTGTCGATTTATTTGATAGTACAGGGACTCTAGTGGGGGTGTCGCATCGTGCAGGTCTGCTTCAAGATGGTAAATTACCACGCTTGAAAAAAGCACTATTTGCAGACTCAACTGCAATCGTAGCGGGTGCTGCTTTAGGTACATCGTCAACTACACCTTATATTGAATCAGCTTCAGGTGTTGCAGCAGGTGGACGTACGGGTTTAACTGCAGTCGTTGTTGCATTCTTGTTTATTGGTTGCTTGTTCTTGGCTCCATTGGCCCAGTCTGTTCCAGGTTTTGCGACAGCGCCTGCATTGTTATTCATTGGTGTGTTGATGATCCAAGGGATCACACATATCGATTGGGATGATATTACTGAAGCTGTTCCTGCATTTTTAACTATCGTGTTTATGCCATTTACCTATTCAATTGCAGATGGTATCGCGATGGGCTTTATCAGCTATGCATTGGTTAAATTACTGACAGGAAAAGCAAAGACAGTTCCTTATATGGTCTGGATTATTGCGGCACTGTGGGTATTCAAGTTTGTTGCATTTGGCGGCTAAGCAAATTCTTTTATCATTTTCTTCTTGAGCTGTATGTGTTTGCAGCTCATTGTGAAGAGAGCCTAAAGGGGCGTTATTTCGATAACACCCTTTTTTCTTTAGACGTGGAGTTAATATGAATCAAATCGAGCTGATTCGTGCTTTACCCAAAGCCGAATTGCATGTGCATATTGAAGGGACTTTTGAACCAGAACTGATGTTTGCAATTGCACAGCGTAATCAGATTCAAATTCCTTATCAGTCGGTTGAAGAAGTGAAGCAAGCCTATAACTTCCATAATCTTCAATCTTTCTTAGATATTTATTATGCGGGCGCAAATGTGCTAGTGCTTGAACAAGATTTTTATGATCTTGCTTGGGCATATTTTGAAAAATGTGCTGAAGACCGTGTGGTACATACCGAAATGTTCTTCGATCCGCAAACGCATACTGAGCGTGGGGTTGAGTTTGCAACTGTATTGGCTGGTTTGAAACGTGCCTGTACAGATGCGCAAGAAAAGCTTGGAATTAGTTCTCAGTTGATCATGTGTTTCTTGCGTCATTTAAGCGAAGAAAAAGCATTTGAAACACTTGAACAAGCATTGCCATTCAAAGATGACATTATTGCGATTGGTTTAGACTCAAGTGAAGTTGGACATCCTCCAGCAAAATTTGAGCGTGTATTTGCTAAAGCACGTGAAGCTGGTTTCTTGATCGTGGCACATGCGGGTGAAGAAGGTCCACCAGAGTATATCTGGGAAGCTTTAGACTTGTTAAAAGTAAACCGTATTGATCATGGTGTACGTTCTGAAGAAGATGAACGCTTAATGGCGCGTTTAATCGCTGAGAAAATGCCTTTAACAGTTTGTCCTTTAAGTAACTTAAAGCTTTGTGTTGTAAAAGACATGGGTGAGCACAACATCCGCCGTTTATTGCAGCAGGGCGTACATGTTACTGTGAACTCAGATGATCCTTCATATTTCGGTGGTTATATGAATGATAACTTTGTGGCGATTCAGCAAGCTTTAGATTTAAGCAATGATGAATTAAAGCAACTGGCAATTAATTCTTTTGAAGCTTCATTCATTTCGGATGAAGAAAAGCAAAAGTGGATTGCAGAAGTGAAAAAGATCTAAATTAAAAAAACCGCGTAAAGCGGTTTTTTTATATCTTAAGAATTATTTGGGCTGACGTAGCATACTGAGCAAGACATTATCTTTATCAATCAGGTGATGTTTAATTGCAGCCAAAGCATGTCCAGCAACAAGAAGGCCTGCAAACCATGATAAGTAAATATGTAGCGGTTTAACAATTGCCAGTAACTCTGGATTGTCTTGTACTAAGCGTGGAATTTCAAATAAGTATAATACTGGAGCAGGGTGTCCAGCACTCCAACTAAATAAGCAGCCAGTAATTGGCAGTGCTAATAGCATTAAATAAAGGAATAAATGTCCAACATGCGCCAACATTTTCATTGTTGGTGACATGGTGTCTGGTAACTCTGGTGCAGGGTGGGTATAGCGCCAAAAAATACGGATAACCACTAAGAAAATAATAGTGGTGGCTATATTTTTATGTAGGGTAATCACAGTTCCCTTGAAGCTACCATCGACGTCATAGCTGAGAAAGTTGCCACTGTAAAAGCCAATCAGCCAAGCAGCGATAAAAATTGCAGCCATGAGCCAATGTATAACTTGTGCCGTACGCGTGTAATATTGTGCTGAGGTTGGCATTGCAACATCCTGGCTTTGTTATAGATAGATTTTTTAATTCTAGTTAGCGCTTTTTATTTCGCATATATCGGAAGTGTAACGGAGCGTTTTATGTGTAGAACGTTCATAGCTGTCTAAATCATTTATCATTGTTTAATTATGTAAAGATGAAGCTGAGTCATATCATAAAAGGCGTCATTTAGGCACAATACGCCTGCCAAAATTTAGATACAGGATAGAAATTATGAAAAAGTTGGTACTTATTGTTGCCCCTGTTGTTTTAGCTTTAACAGGTTGTGTTACCCCAGATGGAAATAACTCAATGGGTACAACTTCACAGCAGTTGGGTATGGCAGCATTAAAAGTTGCTGTAAATGCAAAATGTATTAATGAAATTAATACGCTGCCAGCATGGAAAACGGCTACACGTGTAATGACAGCTGAACAGCGTGAAAATATCCAAACTGAAGTTTGTGGCTGTGTCAGTGAAAAAGCACTAAACAGCGTAACAGGCGTTGAATTAGCAACAGCTGCAATTGATCCAACAGCACGTGCGACGATTGTGACTCAAGTGGTTTCTCAAACTGTAAATGCTTGTGTAGCTGAAACATTCAAGAAAGCAGGTTAAATAAGATAAGGCTGAGTCATCAGCCTTTAGAGATTTTTTATGAGAGTTGCTGGTGTAGATGAGGCAGGGCGCGGACCTTTGGTGGGTTCTGTAGTTGCTGCTGCAGTTATTTTAGATCCGAACAATCCGATTGAGGGTTTAAACGATTCTAAAAAACTGACTGAAAAAAGACGGGAAAAACTGTTTTTAGAGATTCAGGAAAAAGCTTTGGCTTGGTCGATTGCCGAAGCAACACATGCTGAAATCGATGAGTTTAATATTTTACAAGCGACTTTCCTTGCGATGCGTCGTGCAGTTGAGGCATTAAATACTCAACCTGTAAAAGTAATTGTTGATGGTAATCAGGTTCCAAAGGGCATCACTATTCCTTGTGAAGCAATTGTTGGTGGCGATGCCAGCCATGCAGAGATTAGCGCTGCCAGTATTTTGGCGAAAGTTACACGTGATCGGCAGATGTATGAGTTGGATCAGCAATACCCTGATTATGGTTTTGCTAAACATAAGGGGTATCCAACCAAAGCACATTTTGAGGCGATTGCGGCCCATGGTGTAATTGATCAACACCGTCGTAGCTATGGACCTGTAAAGAAAGCTTTAGGCCTATAAAAACAATTAAAGCGACTAAGAATAGTCGCTTTAATTTTTGGAGAAGAATACTGGGTATTAACGATTGAAGTTATTATTTCGAGGAAAATCGTTATTATCTTCTTCAAAAGAATGTTGAAAATCTTGATCAAGATGTTGCAGATGCTCATGCATGGCACGTTCATGTTGGATACGTTGGTAAATTTCCTCACGATGCACAGAAACTTCTTTTGGAGCATTTACACCAATACGCACCTGATTGCCTTTTACGCCAAGCACAGTAACACTGACTTGATCCCCAATCATTAATGTTTCTCCGACACGACGGGTCAGAATCAGCATGTTTATCTCCTTGCTAAACGCTTAAACTTGCGACAGGGAATTCATTGTTCGAAAGCACAGCTTAATATACAGAAAATTCTAACAGAAATATGTAAAAAACATTTTTTTTCGTAAGTTCTGTGAGAATCATCTTTACAACCTCAAGGCTTAATATAACAGAGCCACTATAAAAAAAACTATAGTGGCTCTGTTTTTTTTCTTATTTACTTGCGAGTAAATATGTTTAAGCAGCTATTAATTAAGCACGTACACTGCTTTCGCCGTGTTCACGATCTAAACCAAAAGCTGTATGTAAACAACGAACTGCTAGCTCTAAGTAATTTTCTTCAATGATCACAGAAATCTTAATTTCTGATGTAGAAATCATGAGAATATTAATGCTTTCATCAGCCAATGCGGTAAACATTTTGCTTGCTACACCAGCATGAGAACGCATACCTACACCAACGATAGACACTTTTACGATGTCATCACGCGTCACAACTTCACAACCTTCGATGCTGTTGGCTGTTTGCTCTAAAATCGCTTTTGCTTTTGCCAAGTCATTACGATTTACAGTAAAAGTAAAATCAGTTGTGCCATCTTCTTCAACATTTTGGATTATCATATCCACTTCAATGTTTGCATCACTGATTGGTGACAAGATTTTAGAGGCAATACCTGGTTCGTCAGGAACACCCAAAATTGTTAATTTTGCTTCGTCACGGTTAAATGCAATACCTGCGATGATTGGTTGTTCCATGTCGTCTTCTGCCTCAGTCGTAATTAGTGTGCCTACGTTTTGTTTGAAATCTTCATCAAATGCGCCATCGTCATCATTATCAAAACTTGATAATACGCGTAATGGAACTTGATACTTGCCTGCGAATTCAACAGAGCGAATTTGTAAAACTTTTGAACCCAATGATGCCATTTCAAGCATTTCTTCAAAAGAGATACGGTCAATTTTCTTCGCTTTTGGCGCAACACGTGGGTCGGTAGTGTAAACACCATCAACATCGGTATAGATTTGACACTCATCGGCTTTCAAAGCTGCTGCAAGTGCAACACCAGAGGTATCTGAACCGCCACGACCTAAGGTTGTGATATTGCCATTGGCATCAAAACCTTGGAAACCTGCAACAACAATGACGCGACCTGCGTCTAAATCATTGCTCATCACATCTGTATCAATCGACTCGATACGTGCTTTGGTAAACGCGCTGTCAGTTTTAATACCAACTTGACGACCAGTATATGATTTAGCTTCTACACCAATTGAATTCAGTGCCATCGCTAACATGGAAATCGTTACTTGTTCACCCGTTGACACCATTTGATCTAATTCACGTGGGTCAGGGGTGCTAGTAATGGCTTTGGCAAGCGCAAGTAAGCGGTTGGTTTCACCACTCATTGCTGATACAACCACGACCACCTTGTGACCATGATCATGCCAACGCTTGACACGATGAGCAACATTTAAAATGCGCTCAGGAGTACCCATAGAGGTACCGCCATATTTTTGAACGATTAAAGCCATAGTTGTTCCATATAAGCCATGACCCTGAGAGGCATCAGGGTCAGTTACACAAAAGTGAAGTCTTTATTATTGCTCAAGCCAAGCAGGTAATGCTGCGATCACTTGATCAAACTTCTCGTTAAGTGGCGCGCCACCTTGTGCTAAGTCAGGTTTACCACCACCTTTACCACCAAGCTCTTGAGCTAAGTGTTTGATGATGTCACCTGCTTTTAGAGTTGCAGCGTATTGTTTAGCGACGGAAGCGATTAAACTCACTTTATCACCTTCAACACCAGCTAAAATAATGACTGCATCTTCTAATTTTGATTTTACGCTGTCATGAAGATTGCGTAATGATTTGGCATCTAAACCTTTTACCGATGTGATAAGCGTTTGACGGCCTGCGATTTCTTTCACTTGATCTAAAAGTTCAGCCGCTTGGAAGCTGGCTAATTTTTGATTCAATTGTTCGATTTGCTTTTGTAGGCTAGAAGCAGTTTCAACAATTGCTTCAACTTTCTCTACAGTTTGGTCTTTTTGAGCTTTCAACAAACCGTTAATGATTTGGATATCTGTTTCTGCTTTTTGAACCACTTCAAGTGCTTTAGTGCCAGTCACGGCTTCAATACGGCGAACACCCGCAGCTACACCACCTTCAGAAGTGATTTTAAATAAACCAATATCGCCCGTACGCTTAACGTGAATACCACCACAAAGTTCGATAGAGAAGTTTTTCTCTTCAATAATAGAACCCATAGAAAGTACGCGAACTTCCTCGCCATACTTCTCACCAAATAGCATCATTGCGCCTTTGGCTTTTGCTGACTCAATATCAAGTAATTCAGTCGTTACAGGACTGTTCGCAATGACTTCGGCATTGACTAAACGTTCAATCTGTTGCAATTGCTCAAACGAAACAGGTTGGTCATTGGCAAAGTCGAAACGTAAAATGTCGCTTGCAACCAAAGAACCTTTTTGCTGTACATGCTCACCAAGAATTTGACGTAAAGCAGCATGGAGAAGGTGAGTCGCTGAGTGATTACGCGCTGTTGCTGCACGAATATCTGCTTTAACGGTTGCTTCAACATTTTGAGTTGCTTTGAGGTTACCCATGGTCACGATACCTTGATGGACAAAAGCACCACCAGATTTTTTAGTATCTTGAACTTCGAAAATACCTGTATCGTTTTTGAAGATACCGGTGTCACCGATTTGACCACCGCTTTCTGCATAGAAAGGGGTTTGGTTCAATACGATCAGTGCTTCGTCACCTTCGTTGATTTCATCAACCTGAACGCCATCTTTATAGATTGCAACAATTTGACCTTGGCCTTGAGTTGCATCATAGCCGTCAAATTGAGTTTCGCCTTCAACTTTTACAATGCTGTTGTAGTCAACTGCAAACTTACCTGCATCACGAGCACGTTGGCGTTGCGCAGCCATTTCAACTTCGAAGCCAGCTTCGTCAATCGTAAGATCACGTTCACGTGCGATATCAGCAGTTAAGTCGGTCGGGAAACCGTAAGTATCGTATAGTTTAAATACGGTTTCACCAGCAATCACTTTGCCTTTTAGTTGTGCTAATTCACCTTCTAACAACTTCAAGCCTTGCTCAAGTGTTTTAGCGAATTGCTCTTCTTCTTTGAGAAGTTGTGCTTCGATGCGTGCTTGCTGCGCTGCAAGTTCTGGATATGCTTCACCCATGACTTCAATCAGCGGTTGTAACATCTTATAGAAGAATGAACCTGTTGCACCTAACTTGTTACCATGACGTACAGCACGACGAATGATACGACGTAACACATAACCACGACCTTCATTTGAAGGATTTACACCGTCAGCAATCAAGAATGAACATGAACGTGCATGGTCAGCAATGACTTTTAATGATGCTGGATATTCAACTGGTTTATTTTGTGCTTTTGCTTCAGCTTCAATTGCAGTGGTATCTAAACCAATGATTTCAGCGGCTGCTTTTAATAAATGTTGAAACAGGTCAATTTCATAGTTTGAATTCACATGTTGCAATACAGCAGAAATACGCTCCAAGCCCATACCTGTATCCACAGAAGGTGCTGGAAGAGGGTGCATGACACCATCCGCAGTACGGTTGAACTGCATGAAAACGTTGTTCCAGATTTCGATGAAACGGTCACCATCTTCTTCTGGTGTACCCGGTAAACCACCCCAGATGTGGTCACCATGGTCAAAGAAAATTTCAGAACATGGACCACAAGGACCTGTATCACCCATTGCCCAGAAGTTATCTGATGCGTATTTTCCACCTTTGTTATCGCCGATACGAATAATACGATCTGCGTCTAAGCCGATCTCTTTATTCCAGATATCAAACGCTTCATCATCAGTATGATAAACCGTCGCATATAAACGATCTTTCGGAAGGGCTAACCATTGTTCGCCTGTTAAGAAATCCCAAGCAAATTTCAACGCATCACGTTTGAAATAATCACCAAAAGAGAAGTTACCTAACATTTCAAAGAAGGTGTGATGACGTGCTGTGTAACCTACGTTGTCGAGGTCATTGTGTTTACCGCCGGCACGGACACATTTTTGTGACGAAACAGCACGTACATAGTCGCGTTTTTCTAAACCTAAGAAACAATCTTTAAACTGGTTCATACCAGCATTGGTAAACAGCAAAGTTGGGTCGTTGGCGGGAACGAGAGAACTCGAAGCGACACGTGTATGCCCTTGCGATTCGAAATAACGCAAAAATGCTTCACGGATTTCAGCTGATGTCATAAAGCGAGTACTCACAACCAAGACACTCCATAATTTTGAATTTGGCTATATGCAACAAGGTACGTTGTGTCTAATGTTCTACAATCGAACCCAGTGCGTGGCATAGATTTTAAAAGTGCTAAATTATAACGGAAAATACCTGCCTCACCAACGATTTTACAAGCAATATCATATAAAACTGTGTTTAAGCTAAAAATCTATATTCAACAATGCGCTTGATGTTTTACCATATAGCATAGAAAAGATGATGTTTTTATGAATAAGGACCCTACATGCAACGTATCGCTATCAATGGATTTGGTCGAATTGGTCGAAATGTATTACGTGCATGGTTTGAAAGTCCAAAACAGTTTCAATTTGAAATCGTTGCGATTAATGACATCGCAGATGTGCAAACTCTAGTGCATTTATTTAAATACGATACCACACATGGTCGTTTTGCTGGGCAAGTGCAAATTCAGATTGAAAATGAACATATTTTTCTCAATATCCAGTCCAATCAACGTCAGTTAAAACTACAGGTTTTTAAGCAGGCTCAGCCTGAATTATTACCTTGGACAGATTTAAAAATAGATGTGGTGTTGGAATGTACAGGTCTGTTCCGTTCACGTGCTGATGCGACTCGCCATGTTGAGGCAGGCGCGAAGCGTGTGATTATCGGTGCAGCCCCATTTGATTCGGTCGATGCTGCGATTGTCTATGGTGTTAATCACAATGATGTAAAGGCCACAGATCAAATCATTTCTAGTGTCTCGTGTACCACTCAGGCTCTCGTACCGTTGGTTAAAATTATTGATGATGCTTTTGGTATTGATACTGCATTAATGACAGAAATTCATGCGGTCACAGCAGATCAATCGGTATTGGATCATGCGCATCGGGACTTACGTCGTGCACGTGCATCAGGTCAAAATATTATTCCAACCACATCGAGTGCCTTAGGTGCGTTAAAACAAGTCATGCCAAAAATGGAAGATCGTATTGATGGTTATTCGATTCGCGTACCAACCATAAATGTAGCAGCGATTGACTTAAGTTTTGTTTCGCATTCACCAATTACAGTACACAAAGTCAATGAGGTTTTGAGCAAAGCAGCGCAATATGATTATGCGCAGATCATGCAAGTGACAGATGAAGATCTGGTTTCAAGTGACTTTAATCATTCGCCATATTCATTGATCGTTGATTTAACTCAAACCATGGTGGTGGGACATCAAGCGAAAGTTTTTGCGTGGTATGATAATGAATGGGGATATGCAAATCGCTTACTGGATTTGTGTGAATCTTTTTGTGATTAATTTTTAATAAAATATAAAAAATAATGTGGAGTAATAATTGATGTTGATCTGGGGATTTATAGCGGTTTTATTGGCAGCGGTTGTGTTTTTATTCTGGCTGCAGTTTAAAAATGTAGAAGTACAAAACCAAGACGTTCAAGTTTTGCAACTTGAAGAAAAAGTTGTGCATTTAGAGCTACATCTGAAAAAGAGTTTGGAAATCATGCAAGATCTGGCAAAGAAGATGCATGTGCAACAAGAGGTTCTAGATCGAACTGTGGCAAATATTGCTGCATTAGAAAAACAAAATGTTGAAATGGTGAATTTGCTAGAAATCGTAGTAAAAGGCGGGAAGGGAACTGAGTAAATATTAAGCTAACTCTAAGAGTCTTTTATAAAAATTCAGATTCGCGATAAGTTCGAGGTATTGAATGAGTCCAAACTTGGATGAATTGGTGGTTCGTCTTACCACAGAGGAGGATTGGAAAATCCTTAAAACCGTTCGTTTAGAGTCGCTGCTTGATAGTCCAGATGTTTTCGCTGCTAATTATGCGACTACAGAGAAATATAGTGAATCAGAATGGCGTGACCGTGCCTCTCAAAAGACTAAATTTCAATATGTTTTAGCAATTAAAGGGGATCGGGCAATTGGGGTTATTGGTGGAACTCAAAACGCTGTACATGAATTTAATGTGATCGCGATGTGGGTTAATCCTATGTTTCGTGGTAGTGGTATAGCCGATCTGCTGATTTCTTCGATTAAGAATTTAGCCGTTGCTAAAGGTCATTCTAGGATTGTATTAAGCGTATCTCCCAAAAACGAGCGAGCAGTCTGTTTATATACTAGGCACGATTTTGTGTTTATACCTGAATGGGAATCTTTAGCCCTGAGTTCAGGTGAAAGAAGTCAAAAAATGGAATGTGTGATTTTTTAATATGAGCTAACAACAAGACCTTAAGGCGTTTCATTTATTTTGGGTAGTCGCTGCTTAAAAGGCTCGGAATTTCGGAAAGGCAGGCTGGCATGTAACTCCCAAGCAATCAATGTTGTAAAAATCAAACTTGATCAATTGCAAGCAGGGCAATAGTTCAGATGTTAGGCAGTTCTTAGCGACAAGAACATAGACTTATACTCTTAGTGATTAGTTTCAATCTATTGAATCTATTCATTAATTTTACCTCGGTGATTAAGTGAATAAGACATTAAACAAGAAAGATTTATTCAAATTCGAAGGTGCATCACAGAAATCTTCGTGCTACACTACGCTGAATCGGGCATTCACCCGATTTTTTTATGTGGTTGCTTTTTGTGTGGATGCTTCCACATTGAACAGATTTTAGGTTTGGAACATGGCCATTTCAGAGACATGGTTGCTCCCTGATGGGGTAGCAGATGTATTGCCAGAACAAGCGCAAGTTGTTGAAACCTTGCGTCGAGAAGCTTTAGATTTCCTCGCAGTTCGAGGTTATCAATTGGTGTATACGCCATTTATTGAATACATCGAATCGCTCTCGCTACTTTCAGAATCTAATCAAGATTTAGATTTAGTTACCTTCAAAGTTATTGATCAACTGTCTGGCCGTTTACTCGGTGTGCGTGCGGATATGACGCCGCAAGTTGCGCGTATAGATGCGCATGTTCGACCAATTGAAGGCGTAGCACGTTATTGCTATGCAGGTTCAGTCTTGCATACCAAACCACAGAATTTCAATGCAACACGTGCGCCTTTGCAGTTAGGTGCAGAGTTGTATGGTCATGACAGCATCGAAGCAGATGTTGAAATGATCAACGTCATGTTGGCGTTAATTGAGCACACCCATATTTTAGAGGGTGCTCATTTAGATTTAGGCCATGTCGGTTTATTCCGTAGTCTGGTTAAACGCGCTGGCTTAAATAAAAATACCGAAAGTGAACTTTCTGATTTATATCAGCGTAAAGCTTTCCCAGAGTTAGAAGAATTCACTCAAGATTTAGCGATGGGTGCGGACTTTTATGCTTTAGGTCGTTATGCAAGTGACCTCGATGCACTAGAAACGCATTTAAGCCAAGATATTTTAAATGATGCGGATTTCAAAAATGCATTAGATGCATTGAAATCTACATTAGCGCAAATCCAGTCACGTTGGTCGAATCTGAACATTGGGATAGATGTGGTTGAGTTACGCAGCTATCACTATCATACAGGTTTGATGTATGCCATTTACGCACCGAATCGTGCAGCACCACTGGCTCAAGGTGGTCGTTATGATGGTATTGGTGAGCATTTTGGACGTGCGCGTCCAGCAACTGGATTTAGTTGTGACTTATATGCTTTAGGCGCGACACAGTTTGTTGAAATTGAAACTGTGGTTGCACCGAAAGGCAATGATCAAGATTTATTAAATGCAATTGCAGATGTACGTGGCAAAGGTTCACGTGTGGTGCAGTTGTTGGGTAATGATGATTTAAGCTCAGTGCCTTATGCGACCCAACAGTTGGTGTCTCAAAACGGGCAGTGGGTGATTGAAAAAATTTAATTGCCAAGTTTTTAAGACTTGGTTTCCAATTTTAACAGCATGATGTAATGAGGCTATTATGGGCAAAAATGTTGTGGTACTTGGTACCCAATGGGGCGACGAAGGAAAAGGTAAAATCGTCGACCTGCTCACAGATCAAGCGGCTGCGGTAGTTCGCTATCAAGGCGGACACAACGCAGGCCATACGCTTGTGGTAGGTGGTAAGAAGACTGTATTACACCTCATTCCATCAGGTATTTTACGTGAAAACGTATTGTGCTTAATCGGGAATGGTGTTGTTCTTTCTCCTGAAGCCTTGATTAAAGAAATGGCGATTTTGGAACAAGAAGGCGTACCTGTTAAAGAGCGTTTACGTATTTCTCCAAACTGTCCACTTATTTTGCCAAACCACATCGCGCTTGACCAAGCACGTGAGAAAAAACGTGGTAACGCGAAAATTGGTACAACTGGTCGCGGTATTGGCCCAGCTTACGAAGACAAAGTTGCACGTCGTGCTGTACGCGTAGCAGATTTGATTCGTGGCGGTGCTTTACTTGAAGAAAAACTCAAGGAAATGCTTGAGCTTCATAACTTCCAACTTTCTCAATTCTATGGCGTTGAAGAAGTTAAGTTTGAAGACGTACTTGCACTTTGTGATGCATGGCGCGAAGTTCTTGCTCCATTAGTGATTGATGTAACGACTGTATTACATAATTACCGCAAAGAAGGTAAGGCAATCATGTTCGAAGGTGCGCAAGGTTCATTGCTTGACATCGATCATGGTACTTATCCATTTGTAACAAGCTCGAATACTACTGCTGGTGGCGTAAGCTCTGGTTCAGGTATGGGTCCATTGCATTTAGACTATGTATTGGGTATTACCAAAGCATATACAACACGTGTAGGTGCTGGTCCGTTCCCAACTGAGTTGCATTATGATGCAGCAACAGATACAGGTGATGCGATTGGTCGTCACTTAGGTACAGTTGGTCATGAGTTTGGTGCGTCTACTGGCCGTCAACGTCGTTGTGGTTGGTTCGATGCTGAGATCTTACGTCGTTCGGTTGACGTGAACTCATTATCGGGTATCTGCCTAACTAAACTTGATGTATTAGATGGTTTAGAAGAAGTAAAAATCTGTGTGGGTTATGAAGATGTAGATTCTGGCTGTGCAGGTTCTTCTGATGCGATTTCATTTGAAAGCTTGAAACCGATCTATGAAACCATGCCGGGTTGGAGCGAGTCTACTGTTGGTTTGACTCAAATTGATCAACTTCCTGCAAATGCATTGGCCTATGTACGTCGTATTGAAACTTTAATTGGTTGCCCAATTGATATCGTTTCAACAGGTCCTGACCGTGCAGAAACAATCGTATTGCGTCATCCATTTTCAGCATAAGCTGAATTGATGACAAAAAAGCTCTCAAATTTGAGAGCTTTTTTTATGGGAAATATTTAGGGAGAGCGAGGTAAATGACCATAAAACTGATTGCTGAAGACTATATCCAGCCAGACAAAATTGATGAGGTGTTAGCACTTTATCAAGCGCTGATAGAGAAAACTAAAGCTGAGGCTGGATGCATTGCCTATGATCTTTATCATGACCATAAACAGAAAGGGCATTTTGTTTTTATCGAAGAATGGGTTGATCGTGAAGCACTGGATTTACATGTACAGTCAGAGCATTTCCAGCGATTAGTGCCTCAGATTGATCAATATCAAATACAGGCTGGGCGTTTTACGCATTTGAATCGCTTCGAAGTTTTGTTATCTGATAAAAAAGAAGATGGATAAGTTGATCCTGACGCAAAGATCAGCGATAGCAAAAAATTAGATTTTGATTCCAATCTTTGTTATTTCACAGTCTAAAAAATCCTCGTTATAGTGATTCTACGTTCAAACAAAGAGGGTTTTACCATGACTAAAAAGAGAATCCGCTACAATGGCTATGAATTAGCGTGCCGATGTTAATTTAAATCTAAGCGCTTAAAAAGGTACAAACCAATTTTGATCAAGGCGGGGAGAGAGGTTGGTTTGAACATTTAAAGAATAAAAATAATACTGAGTGTTTGATAATAAAATTTATAAAAAATCGAAGAGAACCGAAAGGTTCTCTTTTTTATTGGGGTTGTTCTTCAATCTCTTTCACTGCGTTATAAACGGCAGCGGGTTCAATATTCAGCATTTTCTTACCAAAACTTCTCAGCCACCACACCAGTTGTGAAGTAAATGGGACAGTTGCAGAGACTTCAACAATATTTTCTTCCAGATGTTGGATGATTTGATCCTTACTCAGCTGGCTTTCGTAGAAACTCTTGGCTGTACTCTCGGTCATGGTCAGTTTTAAATGAATTTGTTCGGTTGGCTTGCTGTAGTCAACACGGAAACCCAATGCTCCTGATTCAATATAATTATCAATTTCAAAGTTCACAGGATGTAAGGCACGACTTTCCAATACCGTTGCTGCTTTAAAGCGGTGCAATGCGAAAGTTTGTACTTCAGTTTTATCATTTCTGGTACAGATTAAATAAATCACTGCACCTTTTTGAACCAAAGCCAGTGGATTGAGGATATAGGTCTTATCTTCGCCTTGATGGGTACGGGCGCGATAAATACATTCGATCTGTTTGTCTTGTAATAAACCTTCATAAATCGCTTGTTGTGCATGTTTGTCGACAACAGGCGGAATCAAGGGTTGTGTCGCCGGTACAATACGAACACGGTTGATCCATTGTCGAACATTATTTTGTGTCGATAGGCTACGTTTGGCCAAATCAAACCAAGGTGTCATTTCTTCTAATAAACTTGGTGGAAGCAAGTGACGTAAATGCTCTTCGACCATCATAAACGTAACCGCTTGCGAGCTGGTCATGTGGGGCAAGCTTTGAATTGGTGCGTCTGAACGCCAACGCCAGCCTTGTGGCACGGTTTTATTGCTCTCGATTGGGAAACGCTGAGCAATTTGATTTAAATCACGCTGAATGGTACGCAGACTGATATCAATGCCTTCGCGTTCTAATATTTCTTGTAATTCGCGGGTGCCCATCCATTTCCCAGTGGAAAGGCGGGATAAGATTTGCCATTGGCGATAAAGGCTATTGGATGTTTCTTTTTCTTGTATGGATGACATAAGCGAAATACATAATTCAATGGTCTAAAGCAGACACAATAAAAAAACTATACTTAATTATCAAGTCCATCCTATCTAGATTACGTATTTACGACTGAAATGACCTTAGTTTTGCTTAAATATTCTAAGTCTGGTTGAAAAATGATCATTTTGTATAAGTGGCATTGAAATTGCTTCCTTTAGATATAAATAAATGATGAGACGAGGTTTCTATGTCAGAACAAGAACACAACCTACATATCAGCACAGATTATTACGCACCAGAACCCAATCCAGCGGCGTCCGTTGATACCTCTACATTTATTTCACAGCTCAATGTGACCACCAATTTATTTGAGCAACTTAAATCACAATTTTTCAATGAAATGTTAGATGACAAAAGTTTTAACGGTGAAGCGTCCAAAAAAATTGAGCAATGGTTGAGTATTCGTAGTCTTGACGATTTAAAAATTCTAGAAGCACAAGCAAAACAGCATTTCTTATATCAAGGTATTACTTTTAATGTTTATGGTGATCAGGAGGGTGCTGAGCGTACCATTCCTTACGATTTGATACCGCGTGTGATTGAAAAGAAGCAATGGGAAAAGATCGCGACGGGCTGTGCACAACGAGTCAAAGCATTAAATTTATTTCTAGATGATATTTATCATGGACAGCATATTTTAAAAGAAGGTTTGATTCCCGCAGAACAAGTGATTGCGCACGAAGCATTTCAGCCGCATATGCTAAAGCACCAGTTGAAAGGCAAGGTTTATTCACAAATTAGTGGCATCGATATCATCCGTGACGGGCAAGGCGATTTCTTTGTATTGGAAGATAACCTACGCACACCATCAGGTGTGTCTTATATGCTGGAAAGTCGCAAAATCAGTCAGAAATTGATGCCAGATCTGTGTAGCAGTAATAATTTACAGGGGATTGAGCAATATCCAAGTTTGTTAAGGGCGATCCTCGAAGAAAATGCTTATGTCGATCAGCCATTAATTGTGGTGCTAACACCTGGGCGTTTTAACAGTGCCTATTATGAACATTCATTTCTAGCGCGTGAAATGGATGTACCACTGGTGACCAGTCGAGATCTGTATGTAGAAGATGATAAGGTTTTCGTCAAAACTATTCGTGGTCGCCAACAGGTAGACGTTATCTATCGCCGTGTTGATGATGAATTCTTAGATCCTCTTAGTTTCAGACCTGACAGCACTTTGGGTGTGCCTGGACTGATGTCTGCCTATCTACAGCATAATGTTGTGATTGCCAATGCACCGGGAACAGGGGTGGCAGATGACAAGTCGATTTATCCATATGTCGATCAGATGATTCAGTTTTATTTAGGTGAAGTACCTATTTTAAATAATGTGCCAACTTATCAATGTCGAGAGGCGGAACAGCTGGATTATGTGCTCTGTAATTTAGAAAAATTAGTCGTAAAAGAAGCACAAGGCTCAGGTGGTTATGGCATGTTGATTGGTCCTCAAGCAGATCAACAACAGATTGATTGTTTCAGACAGAAATTAATCGAGACGCCACATTTATACATTGCACAACCAACTTTAGCTCTTTCAGTCGCTCCAACAATGACAGCAGAAGGCGTTGCTGAGCGACATATTGATTTAAGACCTTTTGTACTCAGTTCACCTTATCGCACTGAAATTGTGCCGGGTGGCTTAACACGTGTTGCCATGCAAGCAGGCTCTCTCGTGGTGAACTCTTCTCAAGGTGGTGGAATTAAAGATACATGGGTGGTTGAAACAT
Organism: Acinetobacter sp. TUM15071; assembly: GCF_008980925.1. Lineage (NCBI taxonomy): Bacteria > Pseudomonadati > Pseudomonadota > Gammaproteobacteria > Moraxellales > Moraxellaceae > Acinetobacter > Acinetobacter sp. TUM15071. The sequence continues at coordinate 20,622 of NZ_BKGB01000007.1, forward strand.
TACGTTCCTGAACCATATCCACAGCCCGAAGATGATAACAACGCGGGCTGTGTGACTGAATATTAAGAAAAGGGAGGAAATTTATGCTTTTACTTAGCTCAAGCGCTCAACATATTTATTGGTTAGGACGTTATTTATTCCGTATTGGTCATGTGGCAGGACATTTACCTTTTGATGATAATTATCAGGCATCAGAATTTGCACAGGCACTTTGTTTACATATTGATAATGCAGAAAACTTGAATCAATTTATGTTAGATCGTCAGCAGCCTTATTCTTTATTGAGTCAGCTTGAGATTGCGCGGGACAATATTCAGGAGTTGAGGGGATTATTAACCGCACAGGCGTATGCAGAACTTAATTATCTGATCAAAAATGTGGCAGCAGATGGGTTGGCTATTCAGGATGTAGTGCAAAGCTGTTGTGAGATTCTGAAAGCTGAGCAAGAAGATATTTTTCTATTTTTTCATATTGGGCAATGTATTGAGCAAATTGATACCTATTTCAGATTTCAACACAATACCCATGCTGTTTTTGATGCGATTGATCCAACCATTGAGCGGCTATATCATTTGGGATGGCAAGACTTACAACCGTGTTGGGAGACATTAAAAGAACAGCCATATTTAAATCAGTTTTATGCATTTACCTATAAATTGGAAAATCAATTTGAGGCATCCTCATGAAACTCATGGTGAATCACCAAACGCATTATCAATATACTGAGATTGCGCGGAACAGTGTCCAATCCATCAAAATGATGCCACAAAGTTCACGGCATCAGAGTGTAGAGAATTGGCATATCAGCGTGCCGGGACAGTATTCGTGTCAACGTGATGCGTTTAATAACCTATGGATTACTGCAACGCAACGCCATGATTATCGTTATTTGACCATCATGGCGCAGGGAGTGGTGGATTTGCATGCGACTGAGTTGGGTTATTTTGAGACAGATGTTTCAGCATTACTGTTTTTACAACGCACGGCAATGACCTGCTGTGACCTGACCATGACGGATTTTGCGCATTCGATTGTTACTGTAAAAGACCGCCACCATTTGATTGTTTTATCAGAAAAAATCTTACAACAAGTTCCATATCAACCTGAAAGCACCTCGGTTACGACCTCAGCTATTGATGCCTTTTATGCGGGTCAAGGAGTGTGCCAAGACCACGCACATATATTAATTGCCATGTGTCGTGCGTTACAATTACCTGCACGTTACGTTTCGGGCTATATCTACGATGAAAATCAACCACACCTCGCCAGTCATGCATGGGCAGAGGTTTTTGTGGATAATGAGTGGTATTGTTTTGATGTAAGTAACCAGATATTTACACCCCAAAACCATATATACGTTGCAGTTGGACGTGATTATTTAGATGTGGCGCCTGTTCGTGGTATTCGTGAGCAAGGCGGGGTAGAAAGTATGATGTCTGTGGTGCAGGTTTTGGCGTGTTGAAAGTAAAGAGAGAAAGATGACCTATTGTTGCGCATTAAGATTAGAGCAGGGTTTGGTATTGATTAGTGATACCCGAACCAATGCAGGGGTCGATCATATTTCTGTATTTCGTAAGTTGCATACCTTTGGTGTTGAAGGTGAACGTTTTATTGCTTTGCAAACAGCAGGTAATTTGGCGACGACACAAGCCGTGATCGGGCATTTGCAGAATGCTTTGGCTTTGCATCAAGAGCCGAATTTGTATAGTGCCAATACGATGTTTGAAGTGGCTGAATTGGTAGGAAAAACCTTACGCAAAGTGCTTGAGGATATTACCAGTGATACTCAAGAACAGATGAATTATTCGTGTAGCATCTTGGTCGGTGGGCAAATTCAAGGCGAGGAGATGCAGCTTTATAATGTTTACCCACAAGGGAACTTTATTTGTGCAACGACTGATACACCGTATTTCCAAATTGGTGAAAGCAAGTACGGAAAACCTATTTTAGATCGTGCTTTACACTACGATATGCCTTTGGATGATGCACTGCGCTGTTCACTCATTTCTTTTGATTCGACTTTGCGCTCGAATGTTTCAGTCGGCTTGCCTTTAGATGCACTGGTTTACCATAAAGATAGTTTTAAAATTCCAGAAGGTAAGCGGATTGGTGAGGATGATCCTTATTTTACTCAGATTAGTCGACAGTGGTCTGAGACCTTGCGCCGTGGTTTACAAGAGTTACCCAAGCCAACAGCGGACTATGGTTTATAGCGCCAGCAAGATTCCTAAAAAGCATATATAGATTCTTTTGAGGGAGAATCTTCCTAAGATGTTGTTATATTTTTGCTTAGAATACGATCTAGCGACAGTATGCTTGGCCGAGATGTAATCAGTATCGCCAGAATGAACATATACAATAGGTCGTGTACATAGAAGAACCAACTCAACCAGCTTATCGGATCTAAGCCGCTTGGAATCGTATGAATCCCAACCGTGTATAGTGCTGTCAGGCAAATCATAAACAAGAAAATACTACTGATCTGAGTCAATAACCCCAAAATCAGAAATAAACCTGCAAGCATTTCAGTCGCTGAAACAAAAGTACTCATGATTGCTGGAAATGGAATGCCTGCATCAATGATTGTTTCCAACATAATCAGTTTATTTTTTTCGATGAAAAGTTTGTTGAAGCCTGTAGTAAAGAAAAAAATGCCGATCGAAATTCGGATCAAAAAGAGCACGAATTGCTGGATCGGCATTTTATACAGCGGATTATCGTAAATCAGTTTTAACATGTTGGATGTAAATGGTTAAAACTGTATTAGAGATAAAACCCAAAAGTTGATCAAGTATGGTTTAGTTACCCAGTTGTCGCACAGGTCGTTGAGTGAGGCGGCAAAGTAACTCATAGCCAATGGTTCCATTGGCAGCAGCAACATCATCGACTAAGCGAGATTGACCCCAAAGCTCAACTTTTGTGCCGATTTCTGCTTTAACATTGCTGATATCAATGGCGATCATATCCATGCTGACACGGCCGACCACAGGAACAAGTTGTTGATCGATGGCAACAAAGTTTTGCTTCACATAAGCGCGTGGATAACCATCGCCATAGCCAATCGAAACAATGGCAATCTGTGACGTACATAACACTGAGTAGGTCGAGCCATAACCGACAAATTCACCTTGTTGAATCTGATTGAGGGCAATAATTTCGGCACTAAAAGTCATTACTGGCTTTAGATCGAGTTCATGTACATTGCGATCCGCGAAGGGTGACGCGCCGTACAGCATGATACCTGGACGAACAAAATCAAAATGTAGTTCAGGGTATTTATAAATCGCAGCAGAATTACAGCAAGATACCAAGATCGGTTCACAGGCTTGTTTCACCTGTAAGAATTGTTGTTTTTGTTGCTCATTTAAGGGATGGTCTACGTCAGCATTGGCAAAATGCATGGCAAGCACACAGGTAAAACCTTCTGCTTTTAAGCGTTGAATCACGTCAATGATTTCATCGATTTTAAAACCCAAGCGATTCATACCGCTATTTAGTTTGACCCAAACCTTTAAATCTAATGCGTTATAAGCAGCTTTATGCTGAATTAACCATTCAACTTGACGCTTGTGATGCACGATGCATTCAAGCTTCTGTTCGATGACCTGTTGCATCTCATCTTCAGCAAACACACCTTCAATCAATGTAATCGGCTGAGTGTATCCAAGTTGCCTGATCTCCAGTGCTTCTTCTAAACAGGCGACACCAAAAGCGTCCGTGGCCTCAAGGGCGGCTAAACAGTTTTTGACTCCATGTCCATAAGCATTGGCTTTGACCATACTGACGATTTTTGAATGTGGAGCAAGTTGTTTAACACGGTTTAAATTATATTGCAGTGCTTCACTGTCAATATAAACTGTTGCTTGGCGCACCCTGAGTTCTCCTTTGGGTCGACTTGGATTGTATATAAAATAGAAATAATTTGAATGTTATTCGTCATCTTCATACTGAGCATAGAACTCAGGCGAGAGATTACTAAAACGCGTATATTGACCTTCAAATGCGAGACGTACACTACCAATTGGACCGTTACGTTGCTTACCGATAATGATTTCAGCAGTACCAGCTTCTTTAGATTCTTTGTTATAGACTTCATCACGGTAAATAAACATGATCAAGTCGGCATCCTGCTCGATCGCACCCGATTCACGCAAGTCTGACATTACTGGGCGTTTGTTTGGTCGGTTCTCCAAACTACGGTTAAGCTGAGACAGTGCAATTACAGGACATTGCATTTCTTTGGCCAAAGCTTTTAAGCTTCGCGAAATTTCCGAGATCTCGCCGACACGGTTATCGCCCATGCCTGGAACTTTCATGAGCTGTAAGTAGTCGACCATGATGCAGCCGATTTTACCATCATGCATTTTAGCCACACGACGTGCGCGTGCACGAAGTTCGGTTGGTGGCAGGGCAGATGAGTCATCGATATAGAGATGCATTTCTTGTAGCTGAAGAATGGTCCCAGTGACTTTGGTCCATTCGTCTGCATCGAGATTACCTGAACGTAGATGGCCTTGATGGACTTTACCCATAGCAGAGATCAAACGCATGGCAATCGAGTCGGCTGGCATCTCCATAGAGAATACGAGAGCCGGTAAGCGGTTATATTGCAGTACACTTTCGACCAAGTTCATAGCGAACGTAGTTTTACCCATCGATGGACGTGCTGCAACAATAATCAAATCTCCGGCTTGCATCCCTGATGTTTTATTATCAAGCTCTAAGAAGCCTGTGGTTAAACCAGTAATGTTGCCATCTAATTTAGACAGCTCATCTAGCTTGGTAATCACATCTGCAGTCACTGAGCTGATTGATTTAGGACCCGAATCTTTTTTATTGTTATTGTGCTGTTCTGCTAAAGAGAAAATACTGGTTTCTGCTAAATCAAGAATTTCACTGACTGGACGACCTTTGGTGTCATAGGCATTTTGTAAAATATCACTGCTGATCTTGATCATGTTACGCAGAGTTGAGAACTCCTTGATTTTATTTGCATAAATTTCAAGGTTGTAGAAGCTCGATGGAGAGTCTGCCATCAATTGCATCAGATATTCTTCACCACCAATGGCATCTAACAGGTTTTGTTTGAGCAACCAGTCATTCACCAAAACGGCATCATACGGTGAGTTTTCCTGTGCCAGTTTTTCAATGGCACGATAAATATATTTGTGACGTGTCGCATAAAAATCATTTTCTTTAAGCAGGTCGCTGACTTGTTCAAATGATTCAGCAACCGTCATTAACGCTGCCAATACCGCTTGCTCAATTGCAAGATTATGAGGTGGAGTGCGAAATTCTTTTAGTTGACCTGAGTCACTCACTTTACTCTCTGTGTTTGGAGAATTTTTTGTAAAATTGGCATTCGCCTGTGACATAACAAGACCTAATAAAAAGATGAAACAAAACCGAATGACTATCTTAATCCAAATGGAGGTCGTCGGCACAATTTAATTCAGTGAAAATTGTGAAAGTGATGCAATAGCATAATAGATAGTCACTTCTACTATCACAGCTAGTGTTATGGTGCTTCTTATGTATTGATTGAGATAAAAAGACCTTGTTTTAAGGTTTTACAAACCAGTCCTGTACAAATTTTCCATTTTTTAAGCGATAAGCTGAAAGGCCGTAGCGAAGGTTATTCTTTTGGGCATCTTTAACAAAGCCATTGTCTTTTCCTAAAGAATAGAGGAAAGCATCAAGCAGGAGTAGGGTGGTATCGATAAACCACCAAAAGCCTAAACCGCCAAAAGTAATCAATTTTAAAATACCGCTGGTTTTTTTACCGAGATAGAAACGGTCTACGCCAAAGAATCCTAAAAACATGGCAAGCACCAAAGCGATGATACGATTTTTCTTTTGCATACGTGGTCCTATAGAGATGAAAATTATAAGATTTAAAACTTAATTAGATGTTTTTGTATTTTTTAGAGATAAAAAAAAGAGCATGTAAAACATGCTCTTTTTCTTTGCAGAAATTACTCAGATACGATAGTAACGAGAACTTCAGCAACAACATCATGATGCAATTGGATTGCGATGTTGAATTCACCAGTGTGACGAAGCGCACCGTTTGGTAAACGAACTTCTGCACGGTCTACAGTAAGACCAGCATGAGTTAAAGCGTCAGCGATGTCACGAGTACCGATTGAACCGAAAAGTTTACCTTCGTCACCAGCTTTCGCAGTGATTACGATGTTAACTTCGTTCAATTGTTCAGCACGTGCAGTTGCAGCAGCTAAGATGTCAGCTTCTTGTTTCTCAAGTTCAGCACGACGAGCTTCAAAAGCTGAAGTGTTAGCTTCAGTTGCAGCTACTGCTTTACCTTGAGGAATCAAAAAGTTACGACCGTAACCAGCTTTAACTGATACTTTATCGCCTAATTTACCAAGATTCTTAATGCGTTGTAATAAGATAACGTCCACAGCTCACCTCACTTACTTATGGTTGTCAGTGTACGGAATCAAAGACAAATAGCGAGCTTGTTTAATAGCTAACGCTAATTGACGTTGATAACGAGCTTTAGTACCTGTAATACGGCTAGGAACAATCTTGCCGTTTTCAGTGATGTACTGTTTTAAAGTGTCGATATCTTTGTAGTCGATGTACGCAACATTCTCAGCTGTAAAGCGGCAGAACTTGCGACGACGGTAAAAACGTGCCATTGAGGTTCTCCTTATTCAGCTTCTGGAACTGCTTGTTGTGCTTCTTCACGTTGAGCTTTACGCGCACGTTTTTCTTCAGCACTTTTAGCAAGCAAAGATTCTTCAGTAATTGCGTTTTCACGACGGATAATGATGTTACGAATAATTGCATCGTTATAACGGAACAATTCTTCTAACTCATCAAGAGTCGTTTGACCACATTCCACATTCATAAGAATGTAGTGTGCTTTGTGAATTTTGTTAATCGGGTAAGCCAATTGGCGGCGGCCCCAATCTTCTAAACGGTGAATTTGACCTTCAGCTTCTTTGATCTGAGAGATATAGCGTTCAACCATACCTACAACTTGATCGCTTTGGTCTGGATGTACCAATAGTACGATTTCGTAGTGACGCATTGTCAGCTCCTTACGGTTTAAGCAGCCCCTAATTAAAAAAATTAGAAGCAAGGAGTCATAACTAAAAAGTTATGTCGCAAATTGCGAAGCGGGGATTATATGCAAATTGACGCTATAAAGCAAATTTGCCATAGTCTTTGCGGTATATTTTTTAAATAAAAATAGGCAATAAAAATGAAACCACAATTTATAAAGACGGTGGCCTTAATTGAGTCGATTTTGCAGTCGAATACAGGAGGCATATTCAGATGCTTTTGAGCAATATCAAGGTGACATTTACCAAACCTTAATGATCGTCGATTGGGGTGAAGAGGATTTACCATTACTGTTTATTATCAGAATCAAACTTTGATTATTCCTTATCAAGGTGAGGGCGTAGATCGAGATACAACTTTAAAAGCACTCAATCAGATTTTGCAGCCTGATTATGAAATCCGTTTTTGTATGGCATCTGATGGTTTGGATACACTTGCGTTTTTACCTTTGCCAAGTTCATTGTGGCAACAGTTAGATCAGAAATATACCAATAGGATTTATCAATTGTTTAGGGCGTTTGAGCAAGACAGCACTTTCTTTGGTTAGGCGAAAGTCAGCAATGAATTTTCTTATTTTAAAGAAGCAAAAAATTGCTTTGAAGATCTATTTATGATGTTTCATTTAGGCAATAAAAAACGCAATGTTTTTATTGCACGAAATGATAAAAATTGGGAGAGCATAAAAAGATAGAGCATTCTCTATCTTTTTAAAAAATAGGAAAGAATGGTGCAGGGCTTTTAAAGGTGAAGCTAAAGCTTAAACTGATAACAGTAATGAGGATTACTGAGAAAAGGAAAAAGCGTTTGGCCCAAAGCTGATCATCTTCTGCCTTAAATCCTAAAATAGCAATGTAGAACCAGTAAACGCAAAGTATATTACAGATGACCAAGAACACGATATTGGTGTATCCATATACATATAATGCATTCATCGCTAGAGTAAATAAAACCACATAAATCAGTGATTCGATTTTTGTTCTAAGGATTGAACGGGCTACAGGTAAAATAGGAACGCCTGCATTTTTATAGTCGTCAAAACGATAAATTGCGATCGCCCATGAATGCGGCATTTGCCATAAAGCATATGCAACAAAGATCAATAGGGCCGCCATATCGAACTGATGACTTACAGCCACATAACCAATAACAGGTGGACTCGCTCCAGAAATACTACCGATCACGGTTTGATGAATTGTGGTGCGTTTGCTCCACAAACTATAAAAACCGACATAGACTACAAAACCAATGACAGCGAATAAAAAAGCATAAGCATTAACATAAAACCAGAGCATGCTAAAGCCAATCACACCTAAAACCAGCGCATAGCACATGGCAACAGTAGGGGAAATGGTTTTAGTCACAAGTGCACGGTTCATGGTGCGTTGCATTTTCTGATCGATGTCTTGATCAATTACGTTATTGACTACACAACCAGAAGCAACCACTAATGTTGTTCCGATAAGAGTAAGTAATAATAAGAGGCAGTCTATAGAGCCTTGGGCGGCTAAGAAGAAGCCGCCCAAGGTGGTAATAAAATTACCGAAGAGAATTCCTGGTTTAGTCAGGAATAAGTACTTTTTCCACATGACGATCAGTTTAGATCATCATGTTGTAGTGTAGGTAATTCATAATCCACACAGAGCCGACTAAAAGTACAGCGATACATAAGATTGTGTAGATAAATGCAATAAGGTTCCAACGTTGGTCAGATGATGTATTCATGTGCAAGAAATACACAAGTTGTACAAGTACCTGAGCAACAGCAGTAATTGCAATTACTGTAACTAAAATGCCACGACTAAAACCACCAGCCATCACCATCCCGAAAGGGATGATGGTAAGGATGACAGATAGGATAAATCCAATCGTGTATTGTTTAAAGTTACCGTGTGACGCACCTGCAGCATTATGGTCATGACTACTCATTAGAGAACTCCCAGTAAGTAAACGACGCTGAATACACAGATCCAAACGATGTCAAGGAAGTGCCAGAACAAGCTTAAGCAAGCAAGACGACGTGTATTCGGTAAAGTCAAACCATTCTTTTTAATTTGGTAGATTAATACCAGCATCCACACTAAACCAGAAGTTACGTGGATACCGTGTGTACCAACCAAAGTAAAGAATGCAGATAAGAATGCACTGTGAGTTGGACCATGGCCTTCGTGTACAAGGTGATGGAACTCATAGATTTCCATACCAATGAACGATGCACCAAAAAGGAATGTAACAAACAACCAAGTGATCACTTGATTTACATTCTTTTTATAAGATGCAAGTACAGCAAAACCAAATGTTACCGATGAAATCAATAAGGCAAATGTTTCAGTTAACACGAAGCCTAATGAATCATGGAACAGGTCATATGCACTTGGGGTTCCTGGCGGGATATGACTGCTTAATACAGCGAACGCAATGAAGAGTGATCCGAAAAGAATCAAGTCACTCATCAAGTATGTCCAGAAACCAAAGACCGTTAAGTCAGTATCATCATGTTCATGATGACCATCGTGGCCGTGGTTGTCGTGATGAAGTACTTCAGCCATTTCCTTAGTCCTTCTTCAAGTGTTTTTCAAGTAAAGCATAGCGTTCGTTTTCAATACGCTCAACTTCAGCAGCAGGAACGTAGTAATCAACATTCTTGGTGAATGAGCTTACGATCAAGCTAACAATAGCTGAAACGAATGAAACAACAGCGAGCCACCAAATATGCCAGATGAGTGCAAAGCCAAGAATTGTAATGAACATTGCAATGACAAAACCAGCAGCACGATCAGTCGGCATGTGGATGTCTTCATATTTAGTGTTACGTGCGTATGCTACACCATTTTCTTTGTCAGTCCAGAAACGGTCAACGCCGCTAGCATCTGGTTCATGCGCAAAGTTATAGAACGGAGCAGGAGATGACGTTGCCCATTCAAGGGTACGGCTATCCCATGGATCGCCTGTATGGTCCATGTTGTCCTTACGTTGTAAGAAACCAACGATGATTTGCATTAAGAAACATGCAATACCGATCGCGATAAGAACAGCACCAAACAATGCAATCGCTAAGTATGGATCCCACTCAGGGTTGTCATATGTATTCAAACGACGAGTCATACCCATGAAACCAAGGATATAAAGTGGCATGAATGCAAAATAGAAACCAATGAACCAGAACCAGAACGCAGCTTTACCCCATGCTTCGTTGAGCTTCCAACCAAACATTTTCGGCCAGTAGAAGATGATGCCGGCAAACATACCAAACACCACACCACCGATAATTACGTTATGGAAGTGAGCGATCAAGAATAATGAGTTGTGTACAAGGAAGTCCGCAGGTGGAACAGCCATAAGTACACCAGTTAAACCACCGATACCGAATGTTACAAGGAAGCCAAGCGTCCATAACATAGGAGTTGTATAGGTGATGCGACCTTTATACATTGTGAATAACCAAGAGAAGATTTTCACACCTGTAGGAATCGCAATAACCATGGTCATGATACCGAAGAACGCGTTAACGTTCGCACCAGCGCCCATGGTGAAGAAGTGGTGAAGCCATACAACGAACGCAAGCACAGTAATCGCAATCGTCGCATACACCATAGACTTATAACCGAACAACGCTTTACGAGAGAAGGTTGCAACGATTTCTGAGTATAAACCAAATGCTGGTAATACTAAGATATATACTTCAGGGTGACCCCATGTCCAGATCAAGTTCACATAAAGCATTGGGCTACCGCCAAGCTCATTTGTGAAGAAATGGAAGCCGAAGTAACGGTCTAAAGTAAGCATTGCAAGCGTACCTGTTAATACAGGGAATGATGCAATGATTAATACAGCCGTACAAAGTGAAGTCCACGTGAAAATAGGCATATCCATTAATTTCATGCCAGGTGCACGCATTTTGATGATGGTAACAAAGAAGTTAACACCAGATAAAAGCGTACCTAGACCAGAAACCTGAAGTGCCCAGATATAGTAGTCAACACCCACACCAGGAGAATATTGAATGCCAGATAGAGGAGGGTAAGCCATCCAACCAGTCGCAGCAAATTCACCTAATACAAGCGAAAGCATCATTAAACCAGCAGCACCAGCGAATAACCAGAAGCTTAAAGAGTTTAATAATGGGAAAGCAACGTCACGAGCACCGATCTGTAAAGGTACAGAGATGTTCATCATACCTACAACGAGACCCATTGCTACGAAGAAGATCATGATGACACCGTGTGCGGTGAAGATCTGGTCGTAGTGGTCAGGATGTAAGTAACCTTCGCCGCCGCCTTTCGCGAGGAAAAGTTGTAGACGCATCATGATCGCATCGGCGAAGCCACGCAACAGCATGACAACAGATACGATGATATACATGATACCAATCTTTTTATGGTCTACAGTGATAAACCATTCGTTCCACAAATATCCCCATTTCTTGAAATAGGTGATACCGCCTAATACAGCAATTGCACCAAGTGCCATAAAGACCATGGTGACAAGTACAAGGGGTTCAGTTGGGATAGAATCCCACCCTAATTTACCAAAAATCATATCCATGTCTTATTCCCCTTGAGCAGCGTGTTCTGCTGCAGCATGAGTTTCTGCTGTTGCATGTCCAGCAGAATGGTCAGCACCGTGATAGTTACTCATGTAGTGGTTGATGATTGTTTCAAACAATTTTGGCTCAACTGATGAGTAATAAGTCACTGGGTGTGGCTTAGTCGGGAACGGTTTCATCGCTTCAGCTTTAGCAAGCGCTTCTTCATCACCAGCAGCTTTAGCACGATTCACTAAATGCTCGATCTGGTGTTTAGAACGATCACCATCTTTAAGTGTTGCTAACTCAGCTTGGTCAAGTGTGCCTTTTTGAATTGCTTCAGGGTTGATACTTGTACCATTGCCAGCTTTTACTGCTTCTACCCATTGTGCAAATTCTGGCTCAGTCACGCTATGTGCTTTAAAGCGCATTTGTGAGAAACCGTAACCTGAATAGTTTGCTGAGAAACCACGGAAAACACCTGGTTCATCTGCTAATAGGTGAAGGTGAGTCTGCATACCAGCCATTGCATAGATCTGGCCGCCTAACTGTGGAATGAAGAATGAGTTCATTGTGAAGTTAGAAGTGATCTTAAAGCTTATTGGTGTTTGTTCTGGGAAGCGTACTTCGTTTACCGTTGCAATGTTTTGCTCAGGATAGATAAAAATCCATTTGAACTGTTCAGCGACAGCTTGAATAGTCAATGGTGCTTTATCTGATTCTAACGGACGGTAAGGGTCGTACTTGTGGGAACCCCACCAAGTTAACCAAGCTAAAATACCAATAATAATGACAGGTACACCCCATACAACGATCTCAATTGTCGTTGAGTGTGCCCAAGTAGGTTTATAGTCTGCATCTTTATTCGATGCGCGATATTTCCAACCAAACCATAATGCCATAACGATTGATGGAATCACCACCAACAGCATTAAATAGATCGCAGTCATCATCAGGTTGCTTTGACCTTGACCAACTGGACCTTTATTGTTTAGAAGTACCATATCACCGCCACACCCAGTCAAGAGCGCAGCCATCGTTGATAAAGACAATACAGCTAAAATCGTTTGTCTCATTTTACAACCTCGGTGAAGAGTCCCATTCCCTAATTAAAATTATGGGATAGCGATTAAAGTGTCGCGTGATTGATAAGGATTGGTTAAAAAATGCTTAGCAATCACGCGACACCGCAACGTTGTTGGGCATTATGCCTTATATTGAAAAACTAAGCTACTCATAAAGTCGTGTGAAATACTTGTTTTAAAACCCGATTTATTTTGTAGGGATTGTTATTTGCATCTGTGTTTTTTATATAGATATCAGCTTAATACATAAAAAAAGAGGAATAAATCCTCTTTTGTTTATCGATTTGTGATTACTGCTTAATGACCTTGGTTTTTGCCAATTTATCGTGCAAAGTTTGTCTCTTTTTCCCAAAAGCAAATAGAGATTCTAAAACAGAAATCAATGGGACAGTGATTAGATTCAAAATAATGAAAACAATACTTCTCAACCAAAAGCCACGAATTGTGCTGACGGGTGCTGAGGTTTCAGCATCAACAATTTTGATTTTGGTTAATTTCTTGCCAATACTCTGACCTGATTTTCCAATCAAAAAAGCTTGTATCATGAGCATGATAATAATATAGGCACACATTGCTATCCACGCTTGGGATGGAACAATTGCAAATATTTCTGTCTGAACTTTTTGAGCCAAAGCGATGTCTGATGAACGATCTGCCATGAGTTGTAACAGTTGTTCGTTGAGTTGGGTAAACTTTTGTGCTTCTTCAGCGGTGAAAAAACTTGTGAGTATAAATGTGGCAGGGAGCCACAAAAATATATCAATCACTTTTGCAAGAAAACGTGAAGGTATAGAAGCCAAGTCTGATACTTTTTGCTCAACTTTGATTGTGTAAGTTGGTTCGTTCGTTTCAGTTTTAATTTGAGAACTAAAAGGAGAGTAACCTACAGGTTCGTAGACAAGTTTACCTTGTGTCAATTCGCCAAGTGTTTTCCATTCGGCCATACCTTCGTGCCAAGCCAAATCTGTCAATAAAACTTGTTGACTGGCTAGCATTTGGTTCACTTGTTCTAAACTATAAGGTCCTGCTTGTTGATTATTACGAGCCAAGTAAATTTGCATAATTTTAAAATCTCAATTACAGAAGATGAAAAAAGACCCTGCGAAAGAGGGTCTTTTTCTAAAAAGACTAGGCTTTCTTGATTTGTTCTTCAGCAAGGAAGAACCAAGTATCAAGTACTGAGTCAGGGTTAAGTGACACAGATTCAATACCTTGTTCCATGAGCCATTTAGCAAGGTCAGGGTGATCCGAAGGGCCTTGACCACAAATACCAACGTATTTTCCTGCTTTACGGCAAGCATGAATTGCCATAGACAGAAGTGCTTTAACTGCTGGGTCACGTTCGTCAAATAAGTGAGATACGATACCAGAGTCACGGTCAAGACCGAGTGTTAATTGTGTTAAGTCATTTGAACCGATAGAGAAACCATCGAAGTGTTCAAGGAACTGTTCCGCCAATAATGCATTGGTTGGAAGTTCACACATCATGATAACTTTAAGGCCATTCTCACCACGTTTCAAACCATTCTGAGCAAGAAGCTCGATTACACGTTTTGCTTCAGAAACTGTACGTACGAATGGGATCATGATTTGGATATTGGTTAAACCCATTTCATCACGTGCTTTTTTCAAGGCACGGCATTCAAGTTCGAAACAGTCACGGAAGTTATCAGAAACATAACGGCTTGCACCACGGAAGCCCAACATTGGGTTTTCTTCTTCTGGCTCGTATAACTTACCACCAATTAAGTTTGCATATTCATTTGACTTGAAGTCAGACATACGCACGATCACTGGTTTTCCTGCAAATGCAGCAGCAAGTGTTGAAATACCTTCAACTAACTTTTCCACGTAAAATTCGATTGGAGAAGAGTAGCCTGCGGTACGTGCCATAACTGCAGCACGAGTTTCACGCGGTAAGCTTTCAATATTTAATAATGCTTTTGGATGCACACCAATCATTCGATTGATGATGAACTCAAGACGTGCAAGGCCAATCCCTTCATTTGGAATTTGAGCGAAGTCAAAAGCACGGTCAGGGTTGCCGACGTTCATCATAATTTTAAACGGTAGCGATGGCATTGAATGAATAGAATTACGTTGAACTTCAAAGTCTAACGCACCTTCATAAATAAAGCCTGTATCACCTTCAGCACATGAAACAGTCACTTCTTGGCCGTCAGTCAGTACTTCTGTCGCATTACCACAACCCACGATTGCTGGAACACCTAACTCACGCGCAATAATTGCTGCGTGACAGGTACGACCACCACGGTTGGTCACAATTGCAGCAGCGCGCTTCATGACTGGTTCCCAATCTGGGTCAGTCATGTCAGATACAAGTACGTCACCGTCCTGAACCTTATCCATTTCTTTAATCGACGTTACAACACGCACTTTACCTGAACCAATGCGTTGACCGATTGAACGACCTTCACAGATGACAGTACCGCGTTGTTTTAATAAGTAACGTTCCATGGTGCCGACATTTTGACGGCTTTTTACAGTTTCAGGACGTGCTTGAACGATATAGATTTGACCATCATCGCCATCTTTTGCCCATTCGATATCCATCGGTGAGCCATAGTGTTGTTCGATGATTAAGGCTTGTTTTGCCAATTCATGTAATTCGTGATCATTTAATGCAAATTGTTGACGTTCTGGTTTTTCAACATCAACGACAACAACTGATTTACCTGCAGCACCTTCTTCACCATAAATCATTTTTTGGTGTTTAGAGCCGAGGTTGCGGCGTAAAACCGAGTGTTTACCCGCATTTAAAAGCGGTTTAGATAAATAGAATTCATCTGGGTTTACAGCACCTTGAACGACCATTTCGCCCAAACCGTAAGATGCAGTAATAAAGACCACATCACGGAAACCTGATTCTGTATCAAGCGTAAACATAACGCCAGCAGCACCAGTTTCAGAACGAACCATACGTTGTACACCAGCAGAAAGTGCAACAACACTATGTTCAAAGCCTTGGTGTACACGGTAAGCAATCGCTCGGTCATTATAAAGTGAAGCAAAAACTTCTTTAATCGCGATAAGAACGTTATCAATGCCACGGATGTTCAAGAAAGTTTCTTGTTGCCCTGCAAAAGACGCATCTGGTAAATCTTCAGCTGTAGCAGAAGAGCGTACAGCAACAGCGATATCTGGGTTACCGTTTGAAAGTGCAGCAAAAGCTTCACGAATTTCTTGTTCTAATGTCGCGGTAAGCGGAGTTTCAACAATCCAGTTACGGATTTTTGCACCAGTTTCAGCAAGTGCATTTACATCTTCTACATTTAGCTGAACAAGTTCAGCTTGAATACGAGCGTTTAAGCCGCTTTGATCCAAGAACTCACGATAGGCAGCAGCAGTAGTTGCAAAGCCACCAGGTACCGATACACCAGCATTGGATAAATGGCTGATCATTTCACCCAGAGATGAGTTTTTCCCACCTACGAGCTCGACATCGTGTTTTCCTAATTTTTCCAGACCGATTACGCGCGCTTCCAAAGTATTTACTCCACTTTTTTTGCAGTATGAATGACCATCATTGGTATGAAATTATACGAAAGTGCTTAGAATTAGTGTTTTACTAAGCGACAGTCATGTTAGATGAGTTTACTATAAAGATTATAGAGCACTAAGACAAATGTTTGAGGAGAATTTTGATGCCCGAAAGTAAACAAATTAAACGGAGCGTATTTTTTATTTCAGATGGGACCGCAATTACCGCAGAAACCCTTGGACATTCACTACTTGCGCAATTTCCGAACGTTGATTTTGACATCCATATCATGCCTTATATCACGACGGAAGAGGCTGCCATGAACGTGGCTGTAGAGATCAATGCATGCCAGAGTAGAGATGGGTCTTTACCCTTGGTTTTTGATACTTTGGTCGATCCACATGTCCGTGAAATTATCAATACTGCTAAAGCCGTAAATTTGGATGTTTTTGAGGGCTTAATTAGCAAACTAGAACAAGAAATTGGTGTTCCTCCGACAACTTTGGTTGGACAAACTCATGCGGTAACCGATTCTGAATATTATAAAGCGCGTATCGATGCTGTGCATTTTGCACTGGACAATGATGATGGGGCGAGAACACGTCATTATGACAAAGCGGACATTATTTTAATTGGTGTATCACGCTCAGGGAAAACCCCAACCTCAATTTATTTGTCATTACAATTTGGTATTCGTGTTGCAAACTATCCATTGACTGAAGAAGACTTGGATGACAATCGCTTGCCAAAAGTACTGCGGGAACATAAAAACAAGCTGTTTGGTTTGATGATTGATGCTGAACGTTTGGTGGCGATCCGTAACGAACGTAAAGCGAATAGCCGCTATTCAAGTTTCAGCCAGTGTCAAATGGAATTACGTGCGATTGAAGGGATCTATATTTCTGAAGGGATTAAATATTTAAATGTCACGGAAATGTCGATTGAGGAAATCTCAACACGTGTCTTACAAATGACGGGTTTAAAACGTCGTATTGGCTAATCAGGCCTGACTACCTCAGTCATCTAGATGGGGTAGTCTGTCGTTTTTTAGATCATTTTTCTTAAAGAAAGTTTGATAAAGATCGTTAATCTAAAATAAATAATTGATATTAAAAAATAAAGTAAATCTAACTGATCAGTGCTGTAATTGGTGATAATTTTATTGCATTTCTGCTACAATACTGTGATTTAATTCTCACTTTTATTGTTGGTGGTCTATGGCTTTTATTGCAACTGAATATCTTGATAGAAAGAGTTCTGTTTGGAACAGAAGTCTGTGAACTTGGCTATTCCTTTTCACTCTAATTATCAACTGAGTGAGGCCCAACAAAGTATTTTTAACCGTATTCCGAGTCTGGTCTGGCTGCTCTCGGAGTACGGAGATGCGTATTTTTTTAATAGTTTAAGCCAAGAGTATATTGGTTTTAATGACTTAGAACATTTTGCAAAAGACTGGATCGATTTAATCCATTCAGAGGATAGATCAATCTTCCAAAGTGAGTGGCAGCAGGCATTTACCGATAAATCCTCATTTCAAATTGAATGCCGATTAAAACATCAGTCTGGTGCGTATCGATGGTTTTTATTGTCAGCAAAATTTATAACGGCAAATTCAGAGGAAAAAGCGCATTGGTTTATCAATAGCGTTGATATCCATGAAACCAAGCAGTATCAACAAAACTTAGTTCAATGTATTAATGCCCAAACCAACATGTTGGATAATAGTGTTGATTGCATAAAACTATTAGAAGTCGATGGCTCTTTACTGCATGTCAATAAAACTGGGTGTATCGCGCTCAATCTCCCTCAAAGCCAAAATAGCTTTGGCATGAAGTGGGCTGAGCTGTTACCTGTGGAAATAAGATCCAAGGCGAGTTATGCCTTAAAAACGGCACTCAAAGGTAAGGCTGCACGTTTTCGTGGGATGAGTGGTGAAGGGAATGAAAGACAATATTGGGATAATTTACTCACGCCGATATTGAATGATAAGGGCCAGACCGTGCAGGTTTTGTGTCTGTCTCGTGATGTGACCACACAACGACAAACTGAAATTCAATTACAGCTTTCGAGTGAGTTGGACGATTTAACAGGATTATATAACCGTCGTTTCTTCAAATTACAACTCAAGCGCGCGCTACATCGACATAAAAAAGACAAGAAGTTACTCGGCTTGATGTTGCTGGATTTAGATTACTTTAAACATGTTAATGATACGCTTGGTCATGCAGCTGGAGATCATCTACTCCGTGTTCTGTCTAAGCGAATAGAAAACACTTTGCCTGAACATACTTTTGTCGCTCGTTTAGGGGGTGATGAGTTTGCTATTGTTGTCAATGGAATTGAGACCCAAGGAGAGCTTGAAAAAATAGCCGTGGATGTTAGTCGACTGTTAGAAGCTCCGATTACCTATGCTGGTAATTTGATTAATGGCAGTATGAGTATTGGTTGCGCGATTTATCCTCGAGATGCTAAAGATTCAGCCAATTTAATGAAATGTGCAGATACTGCGCTCAATGATTTGAAAGCAACAGGGCGTGGCGGTTTTCGTATGTTTAATCAGCAGATGCAAGTTGCAGCTCAAAACATTGCGATTCAATTAAATGATGCGCGCCATATTATTCGTGATGACCTTATCGTCCCATTTTACCAGCCGAAAGTGCGTTTAGCGGATGCGAAGGTGGTTGGTTTTGAAGCATTGTTGCGTTGGCAAACGGTTGATCAACATATTCATTCACCTTGTAATATTGAACAAGCATTTCAAGACTATATTCTGGCAACAAAAATTAGTGATGCAATGCAGAATAAAGTTTTTAAAAATATTGCAGCCTGGATAGCACAAGGATTTGACGTCGTTCCAGTATCAATCAATGCAGCACCAGTTGAGTTTCTCAAAGACAATTATGCTGAGCGTTTACTCCACCGTTTAAACGCCTACAACATTCCACATCATTTAGTAGAAATAGAAATTACTGAACATATCTTGGATGATCGTGGTTCTGACTATGTGATACGAGCATTAAATTTATTGAAACAACAAGGCGTTAAAATATCATTGGATGACTTTGGTACGGGGCATTCTTCTTTAACCCGTTTGCGGGACTATCCAGTAGACTGTTTAAAAATTGACTGTGATTTTATTCGTCAAATGAATGATGATGAGGCAATTTTAGCCATTGTACAGGCGATCATCGCTTTGGGACCAAAACTGTCATTGGATATTGTTGCGGAAGGTATTGAGAACACAGAACAATTAGAACTCTTAAAATCTTCTGGATGCTCAATCGGACAGGGCTATTTATTTAGTCGGGCTGTAAACGCAGAACAAGCGACAGAGATGCTCCAAGCTGGAATTTAAATGGATGGTGAATCTACAAGGCTGATTGGGAAATGAACCTTGTAGACTCAAGCCAAAGATTTAGCTGTTTTTAATATCCATCAATAAACTGAAGTTATCTAAGCGTTTTTGCGTATCGTAAATATCACAGGTGAAGATAAATTCATCGACATCATATTGTGCTGCAATTTTATTTAAGCCGGCTTTGACGGTTTCTTGAGAACCAATTTGTGCCATCGCATAAAAATTCTGAATTGCCACTTGTTCAGCACTCGATGCTAGACCTTCAGTTGAATCAATTGGTGGTTTAAGCTTTAAGCTATGACCGCGGATCAGATTCAAAATACGCTGATATGAACTGGTTGCCAGATATTGAGCTTCTTCATCGCTTGCAGCAACGACTGTTGGGACACCCATTGAAACATAGGGTTTATCGAGGTATTCCGAAGCTTGGAAGTTATCACGATAGATCTCAATAGCTTGACCTAACATTCGTGGTGCAAAATGAGAGGCAAAAGAATAAGGCAGTCCAAGTTTTGCGGCCAATTGTGCGCTAAATAAACTTGAGCCGAGTAACCAAACAGGCACATGGGTATTTTGACCAGGAGTGGCGATAATTCTCTGATTCGGTTGTGGTGCTTTAAAATATTGCAGAATCTCCATCACATCTTGAGGGAATTGATCTTCAGTTTCCTGACGGCCGCGGCGTAAGGCACGCATTGTCATTTGATCGGTACCTGGTGCACGACCCAAACCGAGTTCAAAACGATTTGGGTAGAGTGTGGCTAGCGTTCCAAACTGTTCTGCAACCACCAATGGTGCATGGTTTGGCAGCATGATACCGCCTGAACCCAAACGGATATGCTGCGTGTTTGCAGCAATAAATCCGAGTAAAACTGCCGTTGCTGAACTGGCAATCCCATCCATATTATGATGTTCAGCCAACCAAAAACGCTCGTAACCTAATTTTTCCGCATGTTGTGCGAGTTCTAGTGCATGGCGGAGAGAAAACTCGATACTCTTGTCATCTCGAACAGGAGCGAGTTCTAGGATAGAGAATTTTATATCTTGTAGTGATTTCATCATGGTGTCTCAAAACTATATATCGAAATAATACGATATAAGTTTAGCTTTGTATATCGTTTTACATCGATATATTGTTTTGATCAAACAAAAAAGCGCCCGAGGGCGCTAAAGGGGTAAAACGTTTTGATTTGATTAACGATGTTTGTACCAGCCACGATGGCGACCATTGTCATGACGATAGCTTTCACGAGAATTGTAATAGCGACGATCATCATAAGAACGACGGTTATCGTAACGACGGTCATAGCGGCGATCATCATAACGTCGATCAGCATCGCGGTCCTGACCCACTTTTTGACCTAAAGCTGCACCACCAGCTGCACCGAGTGCCGCACCAATATAACCACCATTGCTTCCGCCCATATTACGGCCAACGGTATAACCACCCACACCACCTAAACCACCACCAATAGCAGCTTCAGTACGGTCACGTCGATTACTCGATGCAGCTGCACCGCCAGCACCACCGATTGCGGAGCCAATCATTGCACCAGTATCACCACCCAGTTGTTTTCCTAAGGCGGTACCAACCACACTTCCTAGAGCAGAGGTTGCTGCTACACGTGTTGTATTATCTGCATGTGCAACGGTCATCATTGAAGAGGTTGTTAAGATAACGCTACATAACCACATATTTGATTTCATGGTGAAACTCCTTATCCATTCTTTTGGACAATATTCTTTTTGCTTGGGACAAATGTAACAAGACTTGTGAGTGAAAATATGGAGCGCAATACCTAGATTGAGAGTGTTTGACGAGGGTTTTGTTGGTGTTCTATAACAAATGAAGAGATTGTGAATAAATTATAAAAATAAAGAATGAATAGGCAACGAGCAACAGCCTGCGTTGTAATCGAGTACAATGGCCGTAGTTTAGCTTAGGAATTATTTATGCTGCTGGAAAAAATTTTGCAATCACAAGGCTTTGGTTCACGTAAGTATTGTCAGCAGTTAATTAAAAATGGTTCTGTTCAGATTGATAAACAGGTCTGTGATAACCCGAAACAGAATATCAATACCGATCAACTGGTTTTTGAAGTATTTGGTGAAGAGTATCAATTTCGAGAGCATGTTTATATTGTTTTAAATAAACCGCAAGGCTATGAATGTTCGCATCAGGCGACACATCATAAAAGTGTATTCAGTCTTTTTCCTGAAATTCTACTACATCGTGGGATTCAATGCGTGGGCCGTCTAGATCAAGATACCACAGGCCTATTATTGCTGACCGATGATGGACAATATCTACAGGCATTAACACATCCACGTAAACATGTACCCAAAGTTTATCATGTGACCACAGCAGATCCAGTTACAGCTGAACAGCAATATGGCTTAGAGCAAGGTGTCGAACTGCGTAATGAAAAAGGCATCTATGCAGCCACTGATGTGCGATTATTCTCAGAACATCAAATTGCAATGACCATTCATCAAGGTGTTTACCATCAAGTGAAACGCATGCTGGCAGCTGTTGGAAATAAAGTTGAAGTCTTACATCGACATCAGGTGGGTTTACTCGAACTTCCTGAGTTGAAGGAAGGTGAATGGACCTATTTAACTCCTTCGCAGAAGCAGCTAAGTCAGAATATCGCTTTAGATGAATGATTACTTTAAAAAACAATGAAAGGTTTTGAACTCACTGTCTTGAATAAAGCCCATTTGTTCATATAGACGGTGAGATTGATAATTATTTTTTTGTGTTTCTAGGCTGATACGTTGTGCATTCTCATGTCGTGCGAATAAGATCGCGGTATCAATCAGTTGTTTAGCGGAACCTTGTTTTCGATAAGAGGGAGTGACATAGACATCATCGAGAATATAGTAGGTTTCACAAGCCACAGAGGAAAAGGCAAGGTAGAGTAATACAAAGCCTGTAAATACATCATCTTTTACATGAATAAAAATGACACTGTCTTTATTGTCGAAGCGATGTTTTAAAAATTGATGCGATTGTTCAATATTTGAGGATGCACCGTAGAACTGACGGTATTCGTCAAACAAGACAGCAAGTTGATGAAGATCTTCCTTTGTTGCTCGCTTAACAATCATTCCTGTCCATCCTTACACTTATTCATTTTATTAGGACTGTCAGGATAGCGAAAAAAATTCAGCTTAAAAAATAAAAACTTGTTTATAAATGCAACATTGTTAAGTTTTGTCACTTTCGCCGAGAAGTGCATTTAACTCTTCAAACAGGTCTTCATGATCATCTTCAATTTCGACAGAAGATGGATTTTCAGTACTGGCTGCGGCTTTTGATTTACGCAGTTTTAGTAGCTGTTCCATGTTGATGTTTTGATTTTCAATTGCAAACGGAATCGACTTGGTGAGTACCACTTGTTTAAAGAAAAGACGAACGGCTTGAGCAGGGGAGATACCCAACTGTTTAAACACTGCAAAAGCTTGCTTCTTTTCCTGTGAATCGAGGCGAACCTGATAAACTTCTGTTTTTCGCATGAAGAATAAGACCAAATATTTTTAGTTATCGTCATGTATTTTAAACCATTGCAATGTAATTTCAATATTTTTGAAGTGAAAAAATAGAATTTTTGTCATTACGTTGTGTTGGCAATGCAAGTTCAAAGTTGGAACTAAAGCGCATTTCCCGATGTGAAATGGGGTCAATAAAGTAAATTTCTTTGGCAAGTAGCTGCAATGGCTGGCTAAAATCATCCTCTGCTTTATGTTCAATATGTGGATAAAAAGAATCGTTAAGTATCGGAATATTCAGATAATTTAAATGCACACGTAATTGGTGCTGCTTTCCTGTTTTGGGACTAAGTTTATATTTAGCATGTTGTTGGTCATGCATTAACAGTTCAATTAAAGTCTCAGTATTATTGGGTTTTTCGGCATTGATTTGCATTGTATAAAAAGGCTGACCTTTTTCTAAATGTAGCTGCAAAATTTGCGGAAAATCCAGTTCAGATCGATATTTTGCAATGGCATGATAGGTTTTTTGCACTTTTCGTTCGGCAAAAAGCTGCTGATATGCTCCTCTAGAGACGGCTTTTTTACAGAATAAAACCACACCTGCTGTTTCTCGATCAAGTCGATGGATGGGGGTGAGATCTTCGTAGCCAGTTTGGTTTTTCAGTCTGACCAAGAGGGTTTCTTGTACGTATTGTCCCGTTGGTGTCATGGTCAAAAAGTGTGGTTTATCGACGACAAGTAAATCATCATTTTCAAATAGGATTTCATGTTGAAATGGAACATGCACTTCATGTGCGAGAAAACGATAATAAAAAATATGAGTATTGGCTGTATAGCGGCTTTCTACTGTGAGCTTGGTGCCATCCGCCGCATAAATCAGCTCATCTGCAAAACGCTGTTGCCATTCGCTAACTTGAATATGTGGAAAATGTTGGCAGAGATAATCAAAAATGGTCGATGCAGAAACGTCATGAGGCAAAAAAACTTTACTGGCACTGACACCATTAATGAGCGGAGGCGTAAATTCAATGATTGATGACATACAGCGATATCGACTCGGTATAAACGATGTAAAAAAAGCCAGTTTAAAAGGAGTTTATTAGGCTTTAAAGCAGGGCAATGTTATCATAGCTGACATCCCAATTATGTTTTATTTGCCATGTCGTATTCAGTGAAATTTACTTTAAATCATGAACAAGACACTCAGCGTTTTGCACATATCCTTTCTGAACAGGTGCGCTCTGGCATTATTTATTTAATTGGTGATTTAGGTGCTGGAAAAACTACTTTTACTCGTTATTTCTTACAACATCTAGGGCATCAAGGTTCAGTAAAAAGCCCGACTTATACCTTGGTTGAGCCTTATTCACTCCAGGGTAAAGAAATTTTTCACTTCGATTTATATCGTCTAGATGACCCTTATGAATTAGAGCTGATGGGCATCCGTGATTATTTAGAAACGCCTGATGCTTTATTTTTGTTTGAATGGCCATCGAAAGGTGGAGATGAAATTCCAAAACCTGATGTGGTGATTGATATTCAAAAATCGGATGATGAGTTGACACGCTTTGTCACGCTAAGCACTGAATCTGAATCTTTATCTCAAATTTTGCAGGAACAATTGAATGGCGCATGATTCAACTCGTCGTATTCATACCCTTGATGCTGCCTTAGCCAACCAGATTGCGGCAGGTGAGGTAATTGAACGTCCATCCTCTGTGGTCAAAGAATTATTAGAAAACTCAATTGATGCAGGTGCAACTGAGCTGATTATCCGTGTTGCGCAGGGTGGTTCAACGCTAATTGAAATCATTGATAACGGTAATGGTATTCATGCAGAAGATTTACCTTTAGCGGTGATGCGTCATGCCACCAGCAAAATCCAAACTGCTGATGACTTACATGCGATTGTGAGTCTGGGATTCCGAGGAGAGGCTTTAGCATCAATTGCAGCCGTATCGCGCTTAACTCTGACCAGTAGTCAGGATGAGCAAGGTATCGGCTATCAAGTTGAAGTGAATGGTACGGCTTTTGATCATCAACAAATTCAGGCTGTCGCCGCACAAAAAGGCACACACATTCGTGTACAGGATTTATTTTTTAATGTGCCTGCACGTCGTAAATTTTTAAAAAAACCAACTACTGAATTTAATCATATTGAAGAAATTGTTCGCCGTCTGGCTTTAACCCATTTCGATATTCGTTTTGTGCTAGAACATAACGATAATATTCGCTTAAACCTGCCTGTCGCTGACAGTGGTGAATTACGCTATCAGCGCGTGCAACAGTTATTGGGTCAGCAATTTATCCAAAATGCGTACTGGATTGATTCAGACAGTATCAATATGCGCTTATCTGGCTGGCTGGGACATCCTTCCGATGCGCGTGCACAAGCTGACATGCAATATGTGTATGTGAATGGTCGTATTGTCAAAGATAAAACCATTTCACATGCGTTGCGTATGGCCTATGACGGAATTTTGCATGGTCATCAACATTCTTCCTATTTGTTATTTTTAGAAGTTGATCCTGAAAATATCGATGTCAATGTGCATCCGACCAAGCATGAAATCCGCTTTTTAAACCAGCGTGAAGTGCATGAATTTGTACGTCACTATGCTAAAGCAACCTTGTCTCAATTTCAGACGGCGAGTGCCGATTTAGCACAGGCAATGAAAACAGATGAGGCGGATGATAATTTTAATTATCAACCACAGCCAAAATACCAAGAACAATTCAATTTACATCGTGCGGCGATAGAAGCAGAACCGCAATCAAATCAACCTGCTGAAGTATCGACAGATTTGTTGACTGAATTTAATCAAAGTCGACCACAAGCTGTGCAATACAATTCATCGCAAGCTCAGCAGCCTAGATATAATGGTTCTGCGCAGTTGAATAATGCACTCAAAAGTTATTTAGCACCTTTACGTGAAGATGCAGAAGATGGAAATGATCAAGCTCCATCCCGAGTGGATGAGTTTCCACTCGGGATTGCGATTGCGCAACTGCATGGGATTTATATTCTGGCTCAAAATACTGAAGGCCTGATTATTGTCGATATGCATGCGGCACATGAACGTATTTTGCTGCAGCAAATGAAGTCCGCATGGGATAAACCTGAGTTTTGGACGTCTCAGCAGTTATTGATTCCAAAAATTGTATCTATCACACGCATGCAAGCGACACGTATCGAAGATTTACAATCACAATTGCAACGGCTCGGCTTAGAGGTCGATCAATATGGTGATGATCAAGTGATTGTGCGTGGTGTCCCTGCGATTTTGCATAAGGCTGATTTTGGCAATCTTATTCCAGAACTACTGAATGATCTTGATCCAAATGATGAAGCGAGAGGTTTATTGCAAAAACGTGATGAATTGCTCGCTGGGATGGCTTGCCATGGTGCTGTGCGTGCGCATCGTCAGTTAAGTTTATCGGAAATGAATGCTTTATTGCGTCAAATGGAACAAACTGAGTTTGCCAGCCAATGTAATCATGGGCGTCCAACTTGGCGTGCGTTTCCACTCCATCAATTAGATAAATTATTTGCTCGAGGAGAGTAGTTTTACATGTCAAATCAATTGCCCGTCATCAATTTAATGGGGCCTACCGCAAGCGGTAAAACAGCATTGGCATGTGAACTTTATGAGCGTGGAAATTGCGAACTGATTTCAGTCGATTCAGCTTTAGTTTATAAAGATATGGATATCGGTACAGCGAAGCCAACCAAAGCAGAACAAGAGCAATATCCACATCATTTGATTGATATTATTACACCTTTAGAGGTGTATTCGGCAGCACAATTTGTTGAAGATGTTTGCCCATTGATTGATGATATGCATGCCCGTGGCAAAACCCCAATCTTGGTGGGCGGAACCATGTTGTACTTTAAAGCCTTACTTGAAGGTTTGGCAAGTAATTTACCCAATGCGGATCAAACGATACGTGATGCCATTCTTCAGAAAGCTGAACAACAGGGGTGGCAATCTGTCTACGAAGAGTTGGTTGAGGTAGATCCTGTTGCAGGAGAAAAGTTTAAAGTATCGGATAAGCAGCGCATCATTCGTGCGCTTGAAGTATTTCGAATCACAGGTGAACCGATAACAAAACTACAAGCTGAACAACCTAAAAATCAACCATATCGTTACATATTTCATAACTACGCATTAATGCCAGATCGTTTAGAATTACATCAACGCATTGAGCAAAGATTGAGCAAAATGTGGATTATTGGTTTTTTGAATGAAGTAGAGGAATTGATTAAAAAATACGATTTAAATGATGATTTACCGTCTATGCGGTCTGTTGGTTATCGTCAAGCTTTAGATTTTTTACTAAAAAGTGACTTAAGTCTCAAAAATAAAGTAGAAATGGAGAACAAAGCCCTTTTTGCGACGAGGCAATTAGCTAAACGTCAATACACATGGTTACGTTCTTTGCAAGAAATACACGATTTTAAAACTTACGTGACGATAAAGCAGGCGAAAGAAGACTTGCGAAACTTCTTTGGATAAAGCAAAATTCGCAGGCTGTCTTTTTATAATTTTTAGTTGAAAAATAAAGATAGTTTTTTTGCGCTGATTTAAAAATTTTTTGGAGTTAAAAATGTCTAAAGGTCAAACTTTACAAGATCCGTTCTTAAATTCTCTCCGTAAAGAACGTATTCCAGTTTCTATTTTCCTTGTAAACGGTATCAAATTGCAGGGTCATATTGAGTCATTTGACCAATATGTTGTTTTGTTGAAAAACACTGTAAGTCAAATGGTTTATAAACACGCGATTTCTACAGTTGTTCCTGCGCGTAACCCACGTCCTGCTGGTGCTCAAGGTACTGCTGGTGGCTTCCCTGCACAAGGCGCTACTGGTGGCTTCGGTGGTCAAGGCGCTGCTGGTGGCTTCGGTGGTCAAGGTGGCGGCTTCGGTGGTCAAGGTGGCTTCGGTGGTCAAGGTGGCTTCGGTGGTCAAGGTGGCTTTGGTCATCAAGGTGGCTTCGATGGCGAAACTAAATTCGAAGATGGTCAAGAAGACGAAAACAATCGTTAATTGATTGATGATCTTTAAGAAAATGCCAGTCTCACGCTAGACTGGCATTTTTTTGTCTATTAAAAAGCTAGAATAAATACTATGGAAATGATTGTTGCTGCGGCATGTTGTAGTGTATTGGTCTCAATTTTGCTGAAATACTTAAAGGCAAAGGGATTTGATGTTTTTCAAATGATTGCGTGGAATTATTTGAGCGCAAGCCTTTTATGTTTTTATTGGTTTAAAACCGATATTACGCATATCTCTTTGAATCATACCCCTTGGTGGTTAATTCTTATTTTAGCAGTGTTATTGCCCAGCATATTTTTATGTTTGGCGAAGTCTTTGCAATTTGCAGGTATCCTTAAAACGGAAATTGCTCAGCGGCTTGCAGTCATACTGTCGTTATTAGCTGCCTATTTTATTTTTGGGGAGCAGTTTAGCCAATTAAAACTAATTGGCGTCGTACTGGGCATCATTGCGATTTTAGCGATTATTATCGGACAGGCCACAGAGCAGGCAAGTAAAGGCATGAATTTAAAATCAGCCTTGTTTTTGTTTAGTGTTTGGGCGGGTTATGCTGCTGTAGATATATTACTTAAATATAGTAGTAGTTTAGGTTTGCAGTTTGCAGTTACATTGAATTTAACGTTTATTGCAGCCTTTATTTTATCCATCGCTTATATCGCAATTACTCAACCCAATTGGCAGCCTAAAAATATTTTTACAGGTTTATTTTTAGGTGTACTCAATTTTGCCAATATTGCCTTATATGTCAAAGCACATATGATTTTCAAAGAAACGCCAGCCATTGTTTTTGCGGGTATGAATATCCTTGTCGTGGTACTTGGCGTTCTGAGTGGTGTCGTATTATTTAAAGAACGCTTAAAAGCTTATACCTGGATTGGATTGATCTGTGGCGTGGTTGCAGTCCTATGTTTGGCCAAAGCAATGATGTAAAGCGATTTGGTTAAATTTGATGGAAGTAAAATTATGACTGGTAAGAGACTGAGTAAAGAAGAGCGTAGACAACAATTATTGCAGGTGGCCCGTTCAATTATTCGAACTCAGGGTGTAGAAGCCCTAACTCTGGGATATTTAGCAGAGCAAGCTGGTATTACTAAGCCAATTGCATATCGACATTTTATTGACCGTGAAGGGTTACTGATTGCGATTTATCAGGAGTTTGATGATAAACAGACTGGAGAGCTTAATCGGTCTTTAGCTGCCGAAGCAAAAACCTTACAGCAAACCATTCATATTTTTTGCGATGCTTATTTAAGTTGTTTTATCTCAACGGGTCCAGAGGTTGGATTGGTCATTGCTGCTTTGTCTGGTAGTGATATCTTGCAAAACTATTTTCAGCAATGTCAGCAAAAATTCACAGAAATTTTTAAACAAAGCATCCATCCATTTATTCAATTGGATGGAAAAGAGGGTGAGGCGATCGTGATCGCGATCATGGGCTTGATTGAAACGGTATCGACAGCAGCAAGTAAAAATCAAATTGATGCACTGACTGCACAGCAGGTGATGGAAAATTCACTTTTAGTTATTTTACAAGATTATTCAGCGATCTAAATATAGGCAGCAAAAACCGAGTTGACAGCATAAGTTACTATTGGTAACTTGTGTGAATCATCTATTCGGAATGGATCTATGTCTAATTCAAATAAACTTCAGCATGCTTTGATTGTTATAACGCATCCAGATACCCAATCACTTTCTCATCAGATTGCACAGCATATTTCTTATGATTTAACTGAAAAGGGAGTTTCAGTAGAAATTGCCGATTTATATAAGGAAGGTTTTCAAGCAGTAATGACGCTTTCTGATATTGAAGCTTATCGTGGTCGTCAAGCTTTGGATGCAGATGTTCAATTTGAACAAGCACGATTTGATCGCGCGGATGTTGTCTATTTTATTTTTCCTGTCTATTGGTGGTCGGTTCCAGCTTTCTTAAAAGGTTGGTTTGAACGTGTATTTAGTCAGGACTGGGCCTATAAATATGATGAACAGGGCAATCTATTGGGTACTCTAAAAAATATTCCAGTTAAACTGATTGGGACTGCAACAGGGACGCAATCTGGGTATGATCGGCACGGTTATACACAAGCGATTCACAAACAAATCGTGGAAGGTATTTTTGCCTATTGTGGGATCGATGATGTTCAAACCTCAATGCTATTTAAAGCAGATTTTATTCAGGCCGATGATCTGAAGGTCTTTTTTGAAGAATTAGACCAGATGGTTTTAAGTCAATCTCAAATCCATACGAATGCATAATGCTAAGCCCTAATAATAAGATGTAATTGGTCATTATTAGGGCAATTATTCAATAAATACTTTTATAGACGAGTAAAAACCACTTCATCTGGTAGTCGTGATTTTGGCAGTTTGGCATTGAAATCACTGTCACTACGATAACCGAGTGCAACAATCACAGAAGCTTTTAAGCCTTTTTCAGTCAAACCAAATTCTTTATTAATGAGTTCTCTATCAAACCCTTCCATAGGTGTTGCGTCGATTCCTTCTAGACCCGCAGCAAAAAGCAGTTGTCCAAGTGCAAGGTAGGTTTGGTTTTCCATCCATGCAGGAAGATTTTTCAGTTCATTACGATAGAATTCAACATAACCAGAACGGGTGGCACGTTGTCCTTGTTTGGCAGTTTCATCTTTAAAACGGCCACTGGCATCATCTTGCTGTAATAATTGTTCTAAGTATTCAGCAGAAATATCAGTACGTGTGCAAAATACTAAGGTATGTGAAGAATTGAGAACTTTGGCCGCGTTATACACATAATTGCCAGTCAATGCCGATGCGATACGCTGCTTTGCTTGATCAGATTCAGCAACCAAGAAGTGCCAAGGTTGAATATTTACCGAAGAAGGGCTGAAACGTAAAATTTCGAGTAGTTTTTCAAATTGTGCTTGAGGAATTTTTTTCTCTGCATCATAAGATTTTGTGGCATAACGTGTTTTTGCTGTAGCTAAAGTATCCATCCGTCATTTACTCGATTTTAAAATTTAATTTATTTTACTTGATCTAAATTTCACGAAAAGTAGCTAAATGTGATTTCTATATAGATTTAAGTCGTATATGAGCTTTATCAGAGCGACTAAAGCTCTGATAAAGCGCAAGGAGATAAGCGACCGAAGGTTTAGCGAAGTGCAAACAAATGTTTTATAAAAATATTCAGAAATGAAGAAATAGATTAGTGCAGCTATTAAAAAATGATCAATAGAACCACTGTTTAAAATCTAATTGATAGTTTTCTTGTGGGCTGAGTTCTAAGATCCAAGCTGAATCTGCTCGCCAATCTCCCAAAACAATACGCTGTTTGTTAAGGATATGGTGAATCTCTGGACGATGGGTGTGACCGTGAATTAAATAATCAACGTGTTCGATCACGGATTCTACGGCTTGAGCATTAACATCCATAATGTCATAGCTTTTCAGTTGTTTGGTTTCGCTACTTTTTTTACGAAAACCATTGGCCAGTTTTTGTCTAAAGCTGAGGGGTAAGCTTTTTAGAAAGCCAAGTAATAGAGGATTTCGAATCACTTTACGAAAACGTTGATAAGCAACATCATCGGTACAGAGTGCATCGCCATGTTCCAGTCGGAATGTATGCTGCTGAATATTTAGGGTATAAACGTCAGGTAATAAAATCCCATCGAATTGCTTTAAGAATTTTTGACCTAAGGCAAAATCGCGATTACCCACTTGGAAATAAACTTGGTTGTTCGCTGCGGTAAATTTTTGCAAAGCACCGACAATTTCATCTAACCATGGGGCAGTGTAATCATCCCCAATCCAGACATTAAACCAATCACCCAAAATATAGAGTTGCGTGTTTTTATCCTGATATTGTTTCAATAAAGCTAAAAACCCTCGAACGAGTCGAGGGTGATCAGGTGACAAATGTAGATCTGAGATAAACAGGTAGGTCACACTTTTATCCTATTTTATAATCCCTCCCAATCTCCCTTTACAAAGGGAGGAGTTCCCCTCTTTTAAAGAGGGGTTAGGGGAGATTTTTATTCAGAAATAATTTTAGCAGATTCAATTACAACGTTCTCTAAAGGAACGTCTGCGTGATAACCACGGTTACCTGTACGTACGCCTTTGATCGCTTCTACGATATCAAGACCTTCAACCACTTTACCAAATACTGCATAACCCCAGCCTTGTGCTGTTTTACCAGTATGGTTTAAGAAAGAGTTGTTTTTAACATTGATAAAGAATTGAGCAGATGCAGAGTGCGGAGCTTGAGTACGCGCCATTGCAATTGTGCCTTCATCGTTGCTTAAGCCGTTGTCAGCTTCATTTTCGATTGAGTCACGTGTTGCTTTTTCTTTGAAGTTTTCATCCATGCCACCGCCTTGGATCATAAAACCATCAATCACGCGGTGGAAAATTACGCCGTCATAGAAACCGTCACGTACATATTCTAAGAAATTTGCAACCGTTTTTGGTGCTTTTTCAGCGTTAAGCTCAAGAACAATACGACCTTTGTTGGTGTTTAATTCGACTTGAGGAAAACTCATTACATTAATCTCCTAAACATGGGCAAATTGACCATGGGTTTTTGGTTGAGAGAAGCATAAGCAAACTGTAAACTACAAGGCAAGTAAAAAACGTTAAAATCTTTCATAAATAGCAAAGATTGCGTTTTTATTTCCCATTTTTAACTGTAAGAAGTGATTTACACCCTATGAAGCCAAATGATGTTGTTTCTGAACTGCCAAAGACCCCGACGCCGAATACCCATGCCTCTGTCGATGCCGCGCAGCAAGAACAACAGGCAGGCTTAGACTTTGTACGTCAAGTCATTACCGATGATTTAAAAGAAGGTCGTACCCAAAAAGTTGTAACTCGTTTCCCGCCTGAACCAAATGGTTATCTGCATATTGGTCATGTCAAAGCAATTTGTTTGAACTTTGGTATTGCCGAAGAATTTGATGGTCTATGTAATTTACGTTTTGATGATACAAACCCAGATGCCGAAGAACAAGAATATGTTGATGGTATTGCCAACGATGTGAAATGGTTAGGTTTTAACTGGAATGGTGAGCCTCGCTATGCTTCTGGTTATTTTGATCAACTATATGCATGGGCTGTTCAGTTGATTGAACAAGGTGATGCTTATGTTGATTTGCAAACACCAGAAGAAATCAAGCTGAACCGCGGTAATTTCGTTGAGCCTGGTAAAAATTCACCGTATCGTGATGCGACTGTTGCAGAGAACCTTGCGCGTTTTGAACAAATGCGTAATGGTGAAATCCAAGAAGGTGGTGCTGTACTTCGTGCCAAAATCGATATGGCAAGCCCGAATGTGCACATGCGTGATCCGATTCTTTATCGCGTACTACATTCAGAGCATCACCAAACCGGTGATAAATGGAAAATGTACCCAATGTATGACTATGCTCATCCATTGTCAGATGCGATCGAAGGTATTACCCATTCACTCTGTACTTTAGAATTCCAAGATCACCGTCCATTCTATGACTGGATTGTAGAGAAAGTTCACTCGCAAGCTGTACCACGTCAGTACGAATCTTCACGTTTAAACATCGATTATACGATTACATCTAAACGTAAATTACGTAAATTGGTTGAAGGTCATCATGTACAGGGTTGGGATGACCCACGTATGCCAACAGTTGTCGGGATGCGTCGCCGTGGTTTTACTGCAGAAGGCCTGCGTGATTTCTGTAAGCGTGTTGGTGTATCGAAAACGGACGGTATTGTTGATGTGGCAATGCTTGAGTTCTGTATTCGTCAGTCATTGGAAAATGCAGCAGCACGTGGCATGGCAGTACTGAATCCATTGAAAGTGACATTGACCAATTT
This sequence comes from Acinetobacter sp. TUM15071, assembly GCF_008980925.1. Taxonomy (NCBI): domain Bacteria; kingdom Pseudomonadati; phylum Pseudomonadota; class Gammaproteobacteria; order Moraxellales; family Moraxellaceae; genus Acinetobacter; species Acinetobacter sp. TUM15071. Next base: position 54,560 of record NZ_BKGB01000007.1, read on the forward strand.
ACCTGAGGAATTAGATCTCACTCATGCACGTCATCCAAACGTGGATATGGGCGAACGTATTATTCCGTTAACGCGTGAACTTTATATTGATCGTAAAGATTTCGAAGAAGTGCCACCTAAAGGCTTTAAACGTCTGATTCCTGATGGTGAAGTGCGTTTACGCCATGCTTATGTAATCAAGTGTGATGAAGTGATTAAAGATGCCAATGGTGAAGTAATTGAACTTAAATGTTCAATTGACCCTGAAACTTTAGGTAAGAATCCTGAAGGTCGTAAGGTAAAAGGTGTGATTCATTGGGTCTCTGCGACCAAAGGTGTACCTGCGGAAGTTCGTATTTACGATCGTTTATTTACTGAAGCCGCACCAGATGCAGATGATGATTTCTTGGCAAATCTAAATCCTGAATCATTAAAAGTGGTTCAAGCGGTGATTGAGCCTGCTTTAGCACAAGCGAAACCTGAAGATCGTTTCCAGTTTGAACGTGAAGGTTACTTTGTCGCGGATCAACATGATCATCAAGCTGAAAAGCCTGTGTTTAACCGTATTCTGGATTTAAAAGACAGTTTTAAAGCAGACAAGAAGTAAGTGTGAAGAAAATTCTCCTCACTGAGTGTTTGGAGAATTAGATTTAGACTGAAAAAGCCCAATTTTAAAATTGGGCTTTTTTATTGAGACTCTAAAAGAATGAAGTTTTAAATATTCAGATTGTCTAAGAACGTTTGAATGACCAATCGGCACTGCTGTTCTAACTGTGCTGCATAAGCCTGATTATCTTGACGCAATTGAGGAATAGATAAACCCGCATGGCGTATTTCACAAGTATGGCCAATCAGCCATTTTTCAAAATTTTCTTCAGCGATTTCAAGATGGAACTGCAATGCCAAGATATTATTTCCCACAGAAAAAGCTTGATTTGGATAGATCGCTGAACTTGCCAATAGTGTGCTATTTTCAGGTAAATCGAAGGTATCGCCATGCCAGTGCAAGACTTCGACATTTTCTAATGCGGCTAAGGGGTTCGTCTCAAGCACTTTAATGTCTAATTTGCTCCAACCAATCTCTTTTTGGTGTCCAGCATAGACTTTTGCGCCGAGTGCGAGTGCGATCAGTTGTGCACCCAAACAAATTCCAATGGTGGGTCTATTGGCTTTTAAGCGTTGTTTTAGTCCTGCAATTTCATCCACTAAAAAGGGATAGTCCTCGGTTTCATAAACACCGATTGGACCGCCGAGAATCACCGTTAAGCCCTCATAACTAAGCGCTGGACTTAGATCATCCACACCCGCTTCAAAATAACGGACGCGAAAACCCAATTGATAAAAAATATCTTCTAATGAACCTAGGTCTTCAAAAGCAAGATGTTGAATGGCATAAACGGTTTTTAGATGAGTAGCGAGGGGCATGACCGAGTACCAATGAATAAAAATTATGTTGTATCTTAAATCATTTTTAAGACCGATGTGTTGACCTTATGCGTGTTGGACAGCGCTGGAAAATAGGGCTGTCCAATTGCTCAGTTAAAAAAGCAATCTGCGTTGATGATGTTCTTCAACAATCGGAACCACATGTTCATCCTTCAAATCGACACCAGATAACCCCAGTCGTTTGGAGTTATGCATTAAAGCCAATAAGCGTTGTGTGGCGATTGGCGTACTTAATCCTGCGGCACGAATATTGGAAATACAGTTACGTTGTGAATCTAGGCAACCGTTGTGCGCTTCCCATGTGTAGTAGAGTCCCATACTGTCAGGAGAACTGAGACCGGGACGTTCACCGATCAGCATAACCAACATACGAGCCTGAAAAATTTCAGCGATTTGATCGCCCAAAGCAACACGGCTGCCTGTGGCAATTGCAATTGGGGCTAAGGACCACTGTTGTTCTGCAAAAGGCTGGATCAGTGCCTGTATAAAAGGCATTGCATTTTCTTCAATAGCACGGGCCGATAAACCATCACCAATCACAATACAAATATCATAAGCCTGCGAATCTTTTTGCATCTGCTGAAGCTGTTGCATCGAAGCGGTTGAAAGTAAACGTCCTAAATCAGGCCGCTTCAAATACAGCTCTTTATGTTCAGCCTGACTTTGTACATGGATTGGGTTTAAACCCAGTTTCTGTAGCTGTTCTTGCAGATGTGTGACATTCAGTGATTGAAAAACTGCATCTTTGGCTTGGGCATGGCTGAGTTGGAAATCAAGTAATGCATGGGTTGGAATGCTGCATCCTGCACGTCCAATGGCAATACGAGCATCGGTAAACTGTTTTAGTGTTTCCCACTGGTCTTGATGCGCCTGTGCAGGAAATTGAATGTCTTTAGAAAGTTTCATTTGATTCTCCTTAATGCATCAATAATCTGGAGAATTGAGCGGGCATTTGCTCTGCCCAATGAATCTGTTGCTGCTGCTGTTTTAAAATGCCTTGTTGTTCCAACCAAAGTGAAAACTCAGGGGCAGGTTGTAATCCAAGCAATTGTCTGAGATATAGGGCATCATGAAAAGAGGTGGTTTGATAATTCAACATTACATCGTCCGAACCCGGAATACCCATAATAAAATTAATGCCTGCTGTACCAAATAGGGTCAGAAGTACATCCATATCATTCTGATCGGCATCGGCATGATTGGTATAGCAAATATCACAGCCCATTGGCAGACCAAGCAACTTGCCACAAAAATGATCTTCTAGGCCTGCGCGAATAATTTGTTTTCCGTCGTAGAGATATTCAGGCCCAATAAAGCCGACGACGGTATTGACCAATAGGGGATTGTATTTGCGCGCCACAGCATAGGCACGTGCTTCGATAGTTTGCTGATCAACGCCGTGATGTGCATTACTCGACAGGGCACTGCCTTGTCCGGTTTCAAAGTACATTACGTTGTTGCCAAGCGTACCGCGGTTTAACGCCAGTGTCGCTTCATAACCTTCCTGCAACATGGCAAGTGAAATACCAAAACCCTCATTGGCTTTTTGTGTACCTGCGATAGATTGAAACATCAGGTCAATTGGAACATTCTTTTCTGCCAGTTGTATGCCTGAACTGATATGGGTCAGAACACAAGACTGGGTTGGGATTTGGTATTCCTGAATGACATGGTCAATCAGTTTTAGCAGCTCTGATAAATTATGCAGATTGTCTGTTGCAGGGTTAATCCCGATCACTGCATCACCATTGCCATACATCAAACCATCCAAAATACTGGCGGAAATACCGAGCACATCATCGGTCGGATGATTGGGTTGTAAACGCGTGGATAAATGTCCTTTTAAACCGATAGTATTGCGAAACTGGGTAATGACCTCACATTTGCTTGCAACATAAATTAAGTCTTGATTGCGCATGATTTTACTCACAGCAGCAACCATTTCTGGGGTTAAACCCGCTGCAAGCTGTTGCAGTTTTTCGGTAGTTGCATCTTCACTGAGTAACCAATTACGAAAATCACCCACCGTAAAATGCGCAATTGGTGCAAATAGATCAGCGCGATGTTCATCAATAATCAGACGGGTAATTTCATCGGTCTCGTAATCCACTACGGTTTCATTTAAAAAGTTTTTTAAAGGCACATCTGCAAGCGTAATTTGTGCAGCAACACGTTCAGTAGCATCCTGTGCGGCAACACCCGCCAGTTGATCGCCAGAACGTAAAGGGGTAGCCTTTGCCATTAAGGTTTTAAGATCGGCAAACTGATAGTGTTGTTGTGCCACGATTTGACGGTAACGCATGCGCTTCTCCTTAATCTTTCTGATTATTGCTTTTCATCTGCCGTGATCTGTGCAAATTCTTCTTCTGGCGTCCCTTGTATGAGTTGATGACGGCTGTAAAAGATAAAATAGGCAATAAAGACCATATAAATGCCTGCTGCAATACACCACACTTTAGGGTTGACCAGAAAGCCTGCAACAACTGCAATAGCAGCCAAAATTAAGGCAATGCTCGAGGTGACGATACCACCAGGTGTTTTATAAGGGCGGTGCATTAGGGGACGAGATACGCGCAGCTTAATATGCGAAAGCATCATCAAGACATAAGAAATGGTTGCACCGAAGACTGCAATTAAAATAAGCAAATCGCCTTCTTTGCTTAAGGACAAGAAGAATCCAATGATGCCAGGAATAATAATGGCTAAATAAGGGGCGTGATTTTTATTGGTCAATGACAGCGATGTGGGTAAATAGCCCGCACGAGAGAGTGCAAAAATCTGGCGTGAATAGGCATAGATAATTGAAAAGAAACTGGCGATGAGCCCCGCAAGACCGACAAAATTGACAAAGTTAGCCAGCCATGTGCCTTGTCCATAGACTTTGACAAGGGCATCGACCAATGGCGCACTGGAGTTTTGTAAGGTACTGGCACCGGCTGCACCTGCGCCTAAGAATAGAATCAGTAGGGCAAAGGCGGTTAAAATTAACATCGCACCAATTAATCCGCGTGGTAGTGATTTGGCTGGATCTTTGGCTTCTTCAGCGGCTAAGGGTACACCTTCAACGGCCAAGAAAAACCAAATCGCATAGGGAACCGCTGCCCAAATGCCTAAATAGCCATAGGGTAAAAAGCTGCTTGCGCCAAATTGTTGCCCCGCAGGAATATCAAATAAATTCTGCGAATTAAAATGAGGCAACATCGCAACGATAAAAACAGCTAGTGCGATTGCCGCAATCAAGGTGATGGCAAACATAATTTTAAGAGCTTCACCAGCACCTTTTAGGTGAATACCCATAAAAATCAGATAACAAGCTAAATAAACTTGCCAACCACCAATGCCGAATAGAGATTCACAATAGGCCCCAATAAAGACCGCAATGGCGGCAGGCGCAATCGCATACTCAATCAGAATCGCGGTACCTGTTAAATAGCCACCGAGTGGACCAAATGCGATACGGGCAAAACTATAGCCGCCACCCGCTGTAGGCAGCATGGTCGCCATTTCGGACATGGCCAGACATAGGCAGAGATACATCACGGCAACGACTGTGGTGGCAACAAACATGCCACCCCAACCCCCTTGAGCGATACCAAAATTCCAGCCAGCGAAATCACCTGAAATAACATAGGCGACTCCTAAGCCGATCAGTAATAACCAGCCCACGGCACCTTGCTTGAGTTTTCTTTGGGCAAAATAATCTTCAGAAGAGGTTGCAGATGCTGAAAGTGCAGAAATAGGTTCTTGGTTGTTCATACAAAGCTCCGTGTATGGGTCTCATCAGCAAGATGCAAAAGCAATGCCGATGTTGCACACCTTGTGCCCAAATTAATTTTTTATTTGATTGCTTGATCCAGTTTGATTGAGAAAATACAGTGTTTATCGAATCATCAGTACATTATGGTATAAGGCTGTATAAGCCTATGTCGCAAGGCTTATACAGTATTTGATCCTTCAATTGGCTTAGAAAAAGCCCATGGCTTTGGTTGAATAGCTCACCAACAGATTTTTGGTTTGTTGATAGTGGTCGAGCATCATTTTGTGATTTTCACGGCCGACACCTGACTTTTTATAACCTCCAAATGCAGCATGGGCAGGGTAGATGTGATAACAATTGGTCCAAACTCGACCCGCTTCAATGGCACGACCTGCACGATAGGCGGTATGAGTTGAACGTGACCAGACCCCAGCACCTAAGCCATACATGGTGTCATTGGCAATCTGAATGGCTTCATCAAAATCCTTGAATGTGGTTACCGATAGCACAGGGCCAAAGATCTCTTCCTGAAACACTTGCATGTTGTTATGACCTTTAAAGATGGTCGGTTCGATGTAGTAACCATTGCCGACTTCTTGGCGACCATGTCCACCCAATAGCACTTCAGCACCTTCTTGTCGGCCTTTATCAATACACCGCAGGATTTTCTCTTGCTGTTCCAATGAGGCTTGTGCACCGACCATGGTGTCAGTATCGAGGGGATGCCCAAGTTTGATGCGTTTGACCCGTTCAATGGCTTTTTCCATAAACTGATCGGCAATACTTTCCTGAATCAAGGCACGCGATGGGCATGTACAGACTTCACCTTGATTCAGCGCAAACATGACAAAACCTTCAAGGGTTTTATCCAGAAAATCATCGTCATGATCCATCACATCGGCAAAGAACACATTCGGTGATTTTCCGCCTAGCTCTAAAGTCACTGGAATGATGTTTTCAGTGGCATATTGCATGATTAATTGCCCAACTTGGGTTGAGCCAGTAAACGCAATTTTGGCAATACGTGGACTGGTTGCTAGTGGGCGGCCAACTTCGGCACCATAACCATTGACGATATTGAGTACACCTGCAGGTAATAGATCCTGTATCAGCTCAGCCACCAATAAGATCCCAACAGGTGTTTGCTCCGCAGGTTTGATCACCACGCAGTTGCCCGCAGCCAATGCCGGTGCCAGTTTCCATGCTGCCATGAGAATGGGGAAGTTCCAAGGGATGATTTGCCCAACTACGCCGAGTGGTTCATGAAAATGATAGGCAATGGTGTCTTCATCAATTTCAGAGATACCACCTTCCTGTGCGCGAATACAGCCTGCAAAATAACGGAAATGATCAATGGCCAAAGGTATATCAGCCGCCAGTGTTTCACGGACAGGTTTACCATTATCCCAAGTCTCAGCAACCGCCAGCATTTCCAAATTGGCTTCCATACGGTCAGCAATTTTTAGTAATAAATTAGATCGTGTGGTTGGAGAGGATTTATTCCATTCTTGCTTGGCTTTGTGGGCGGCATCCAGTGCCAATTCAATATCTTCTGCACTCGAGCGTGGAATACGAGTAAAACTTTTGCCATCGACAGGAGAAATATTGTCGAAGTAGACTCCTTTAACAGGGGCAACCCACTGTCCGCCAATAAAGTTTTCATATTGGTCTTTAAAATGGATTTTTGAACCAGATTGATTCGGATCAACATAGCGCATATACATACTCCTTTATGTGTTGTGATATTTTTAAATAAAGTACTGGGTACGTTATTGAGAATGACGTTATCGCATTGAAGGTTGGAAAAAGGTTGGAATTGCATGTAAGGGAATAGGGAAATTACAAATGCATACAAAAAGGGAATTACAGCAACAGCGGGCATTGGTTGAGCAACTCAGGGCACAAAGTAGCCTCAATCCACAACATGCCGAAAAAATGGAACAGAGTATTGCCAGTTCCTGGGAGCGTTCTACACGTGCTGATATTCCTAAAGAACGTTTAGCTGCACCTTTACTTGATCAAGTTTCGACTCAAACAGGTTCATTGGCCTTGGCATTACAGGCCTGTCAACAAGACCTCAAGCATGTTGCAGAACAGTCAGCGATGGTGCTTGCGGTTGGAGATGTCGGCAGTACCATTATTTGGACGGCATCCTGTACCCAAATGCGCAATGCTGCCGAACGTGTCCATTTCGTTGCTGGCGGGCAATGGCAGGAAGAACTGGTTGGCACCAATGCGCTGGCACTTTCGCTCAAGACGCAGAAATCAAGTTGTGTATTTTCCAATGAACACTATATGGCATCGGTGCATGATTGGGTTTGCTATGCTGCTCCGATCCTAGACCCATTCTCCAAACAAGTCTTAGGCGTAGTAGATTTATCCACCACCTGGGAAAACCACAATAGTTTAGGTTTATTGGCGGTCGAACGCTGTGCTGCAATTATTCAAATGGCGGTGCAACAATTACAGCAACAACATGTGTATATACGTACTTTTAATACGGCACAGGTCTTAATCAACGGCAAGCATTTGAGCTTAAGCCCGAGACAAGTGGAAATTCTGGTGATTTTGGCTTTATGTCCGCAAGGACTGAATTTAGAAAATTTACATCAGGCTTTGTATGGGGAACGCAAAGTCAGTATGGGGACATTAAAAGCGGAGATGTCTCATTTAAGAGAGCATTTGGGAGACTTACTTGGCTCTCGCCCTTATCGCCTGAATGTACCTGTTGAGGCGGATTTCCTGCAACTGGAACAAGCTTTGGATGCAGGTTATATCAACACAGCCCTGCAAGGCTATACTGGCATTTTTTTAGCAAAAACCGAAAGTCCATTTTTATGTGCTTGGCGGGATTGTTTGGAATCCCGTTTGAGTCACGCCATTTTTCAATCAGAGGGCAGCGACGCTTTATTAAGGCATTTGGCTTATTGTCCTGAAGCGGTTGATGCGGCTGAACGCTTATTGGAATTATTGCCTGCATCTCATCCTGCTAAAAATATGCTCAGTAAGTACCAAGACCACTGAGCATTAGGATCATTATAAAAAGACCATCTAGGTTATTTGATTTTTTCAGCTAGCCATGCAAAAAGCTGTTGATACACCTGCTCACGTACAGGTGGGGCAGACAGCACTAGGTCATGCAAACCATTTTGAATAGATAGGGTTTGCACATCACCTTTCATTTTCTTGGCATTTTGCGTCATATCATTAACATCCAGAATCACATCACTTTGCTGTGCATCAATGCCCCATTTTTTAGGGAATTTGGATTGATGTGAATGCATGATTAGGGTAGGCACATTTAAGGTCACACCTTGATGGATTTCTTTTTGTGCTTCATGAATGGCCGTGACAAAAGAGAGATGTACAAAAGGCATGGTTTTCGGTTTCCAATCCAGATTGAAATCCCATTCACCGTAAAAATCTTTATGCAAGCTTGGTGTGTACCATGGGTTTAGACCACTTGGAAATTTTGCATTCGGTAAGCGTTTACCCACTTCACTGAGTAAGGGAATCCCGACTTTTTTCTCAATAACACTTTTATAGAAGTCATAAAACGGGCTGTTGTTCCAAACCGCTTTAATTAAACGATGATCAGGATAATGTGCAGCATATAAAGTCGCAATTAAACCGCCTGTCGAATGTCCTGCCAATACAACCTGATTGTGATTTTCTTGACTGATCACTTCGAGTGCCTTGCTGATTTCAGCATCGTATTCGCGTAGATCTAAAACGTAATAGAGTTTTTGATGAGGCAGTTTTGAGCGACCATATTTTCTGAGGTCGAGTGCGTAAAAATCGTAACCATGCTGATTGAATTGTTCAGCCATTTCTTTTTGAAAAAAATAGTCTGCAAAACCATGGATATATAAAACTGCTTTTTTGGTCGCTTCAGCGGCCTTCTTGCGGACCAAGGTCGCAACAACTTTTCCATCATAATCATCAGCGAAATTTAAAGTCAGTTGTTGATAATCTTCACCAAGTATATCTGTTTGATATTCATAAAGATTTGAAGTAGTCATTTTTATAGATCAAGTCTGAATTCATTAACAAACACATTAAATGAAAACCCTTGGATGTCAATGTAATTATACAACACCTAGCGTTCGCGAATTGGATTTGCGTTTTTATTTTTGATAAAAAATCGTTAAGCTATGCGTTGTTGTTTTTGACTGAAGAAATTATGAAACAAGAGACTGCACTCAAGTTACTCAAGGCTGGGGAAAATGTTTTTTTAACGGGCTCAGCAGGTGCAGGAAAAACCTATACGCTTAATCAGTACATTCATTATCTCAAAGCGCGTAAAGTACCTGTTGCGATCACTGCATCCACAGGGATTGCGGCCACGCATATGAATGGTATGACTATCCATACTTGGGCAGGGATCGGGATTAAAGACCGCCTGACTGATGATGATCTGAAACGGATGAAAGAGCGTAAATATTTAAAAGAGCATTTAGAAAATGCCCAAGTCTTGATTATTGATGAGATTTCAATGCTGCATGCCAAACAATTGAATTTGGTCAATCAGGTATTGAAATACTTTAAAGAAAGTGACGAAGCCTTTGGTGGGATTCAAGTGATTGTTGCGGGTGACTTCTTCCAGTTACCGCCAGTCGGTAAAAAGGATGAGAGCAATCGCGATAAATTCTGTTTTATGTCGGATGCTTGGGTTGAAGCCAAATTCCGTGTTTGTTATTTGACCGAACAGCATCGTCAGGATGATGAAATCCTCAATCAGATTCTCAATGCGATTCGTGCACAGAATATTCAAACGAATCATCTCACAGCATTACAACAATCGCGTCAGCACGATATTGGCGAGACCTTTACTCGTTTATATACACATAATATGGATGTCGATAATATTAATTATCAGCATTTGAATGAAATTGACAATGAAAGCCATCAATTCAATGCGGTTGTCGATGGTAATGAAAAGCTGATGGAAACCTTAAAATCATCAGTGCGTGCGCCTGAAGAACTCACCCTAAAGAAAAATGCCAAAGTGATGTTTGTTAAAAACAACTTTGATATGGGCTATATCAATGGCAGTTTGGGTGAAGTGATTGGCTTTGAAGAAGATGATAAGCAGGGCATTTTGCCTAAAGTGAAGTTGACTGATGGCACAACATTTTTAGTCGAACCTGAAACGTGGTCGATTGAAAATGAAGCGGGTAAGGCAATTGCCAGTTTCCAACAGATTCCGTTGCGTTTGGCATGGGCAATCACCATCCATAAAAGCCAAGGGATGACTTTGGAAGCTGCAGAGATCAATCTCACCCATACTTTTGAGAAAGGTCAGGGCTATGTAGCTTTATCACGTTTAAAGTCACTGACTGGACTGAAGCTACTTGGTTTCAATGATCAGGCGCTTGAACTGGATAGTTTGGCAATTAAAGCAGACCGCCGTTTTCAGGAATTATCAACTGAAGCGGAAGCCAATTTTGAAAATGTGGATTTAACCACACAACATAATGCTTTTATTCGGCATTGTGGTGGCACACTGAATGCGACCGAAATTGCCCGTAATGAAAAGAAAATCGCCAAAGGTGCAAAACAGAATTATGCCGCAGCAACCTTGGATGAAACTCGTACTTTATTTGAAGAAGGCTATGAAATTGAAGATATTGCGCATGAGCGTGGTTTAACGCCTGCAACGATCATCAATCATCTGGCGCGGTTGCATAAAGAGCAGGGCTTGGATATTTCGGTTGCCAGCCCGGGTGATGAAGTGATTGAAGAAGTGCGCAAGATTTATAAGCGTTTGCATAAACGTAAAAATCCAGAGCACTTTACTGATGACGGTTCAATAAAATTGCGTCCCATCGTTGAAGCCACCAGTCCGCGAATGGCTTATGACCAAGTCCGTTTGGCTTTATTATTTATTGAATAGGAACCATAAAAATGCCGCATTTAATTGCAAACTATTCAGCTAATTTAACTGAATTAGATCCACATCAATTATTAAAAGATGCGAATGTCGCATTAATTGAAACGGATTTATTTGTCGCAAATGATATTAAATCTCGTGCATTTAAAGATGAGATATTTTTAATTGGTTTGAATGAGACAGAAGAAGCTTATATTCATTTAAAACTGTATTTATTGAGTGGTAGAACGCAGGAGCAAAAACTAGCAGTCGGAGCGGCATTGTTGCATCGATTGGAACAAAAAAGCTATATCCAGTCTGAGGTCAGCTTTCCGATACAGTTGTGTGTCGAAGTGATCGATATGCCGAAAGAAAACTATTTTAAGGCAACGGTCTTGGACTGAAAATTCGCAATTCTGATCAAGTTTAAAGGATGTGAATCTGGCAAATTAACTTTCATCAAATGATTGAGTTAAATGTATGACGCTATATGATCAGAAGTTGCAGCGCGTATGTGAATATATCCAACAGCATTTAGATGATGAGCTTGATTTAGATACATTAAGCCAAGTTGCATCTTTATCTAAATTTCATTTCCACCGTATTTTTTTAGCAAATATTGGTGTGAATTTGATGAGGTTTATTCAATTATCCAGACTAAAGCGTGCATCATTCCAACTGGCATTTTCTGCTGATATCAAGATCATTGATATTGCCTTACAGTCTGGTTTTGAGAGTCCTGAAGCATTTAGCCGTGCATTTAAACGTTCATTTGATCAAACCCCAAGTGCTTTTAGAGAGCAGCCAGATTGGCTGTCTTGGCATCAAAGGTTTGTTTTTTCTTTACCTCAGAGAGGAATCGTGATGAACGTTAATGTTGTAGAAAGAGCCGAAGAGAAAATTGCATTTATATCACACTACGGTGCACCAGAACGTGTGTTTGAAACGGCTGGGCAGTTTATTCAGTGGCGCAAGGAAACAGGTTTATCTCCCTTGGCGAAAAGCAAGACTTATGGAATTCCATTTTCTGATCCAGAACAAACCTTAAGTGATGATTTTCGTTTCGATATTGCTGGAACAATCACGGTGGATGTTCCTGAAAATACATATGGTGTAAGTACTGGTATGCTTCCCAAAGGGAAATATGCTGTAGTTCGGCACTTGGGCAGTCATGATCATATTAAAGACAGTGTTTACTATCTATACCGAGATTGGCTGCCACAATCGGAGTTAGAAGTTGGAGATTTCCCTGTCTTTTTTCATTATCACAACTTTGTTCATGATGTAGATGAATGTGATTTGATTACAGATATTTATTTACTACTAAAATAAGTCTGAGGCTCTGCTGCGAAGCAGAGCCTATACAATCTGAATGTCCACATATTGTTGGATTAAATTGTCATCGAGCATATGTATATAATCTAAAAATGCCACATTAAAGCTTCCGACCGTTTGCGCATGTTCATATGCAAGTTTACCCGCGATGGCAAAATGGATATGTGAGGCAAGTGCAGCAATGCTTGGGTTACTGACGGCATGATAGGCAGCGGTTAACGCGCCTAATGCACAACCTGTTGCGGTAATTTTAGGTTGTAAATAACACCCACCATTGACTTGAATGACCGCATCAAACTGTTTGGAAATGATGTAATCCGACTCACCTGAAATGGCAATGCATTCTGAATGCTGTAACAGACTTTTTGCTTGAGCGTAGACTTCATGGCTATTTAAAGTGCTATCCACACCTTTAGACTGGCTTTGGCTACCTGCCAAGGTACTAATTTCTGAGGCATTACCACGAATGATTGTCGGCTTAAATTGTAAAAGTTGCTCAACAGTTTCACTTCGCCATTTTAAAACAGGACCATATCCAACAGGATCAAGTACCCAAGGCACTTGATGTTGATGCGCTGTCTTGGCTGAAATTAACATCGCTTGGGTTTGTTCTGTTGTTGGTGTACCGACATTAATACTTAAAGCTGAACTAATTTTTGTGAAATCTTCTGCTTCAAATGGATTGTCGATCATGGCTGGTGAAGCACCCGCTGCAAGCAAAATATTGGCAACATAATTGTTTGCAACACTATTGGTGATGCATTGCACTAATGGTGTTTGTTGTTGTAAGGCACGCCAAGCTTCTATGACTTGATCGATCAGTTGTTGTTTGTGTGACATGACACATCCTTCATAAGTATGATTTTGATATTACTGTTTTAGCGTGTGAAATAATGATCTTGATGTTTGCAGCGACGACAGATCAAAGAGACATAATCTTTCGCATCATAATCGACAATTAAATCGTTTGAACCACAATACATACAGCGTTTAACTGAATAGAAATTTAATCGAGGTTCGATTTTTCGCCAAGACTTCCAAACAGGCTGAATAAAAATACTTTCGTCATAACCCAAAAACTTAAACAGCAGTACTTCACTCATTTTGCTAAATGGGATGGTGTAGGGTCTTGGTAGTGTAGTGGTTTCCCAACGTTCTGCGAGTGCGCGCTCACGATATTGTTCCAGTGTTTTTTTCAGCAAGTTGGTGTTGATAAACTTATCATTTCTTGGCTGTAAGGCCTTTTGTTTATAGAGATATTCCAATGCGGTTTGGATCAAATAAAAAATTTGGCCTACAGCTAAGCCTTCCATTAAACGATAGCAAAAAGCTTGGAAGCTACGATTTCCTGCAATCTGAATGCCCCAAGTACGACAGTAAAACTGCATAAATTGTACGATTTCTTGATAAAGCACCAAATAAAGCGCGTCTTTTACTTCATCTGTGGTTTTAAATGGAACGCCTAAACTGAGATTTTCATAGAACCATTGGCGTAACTGATGCGTGACACTAAACAGGCTCGGGTCTGAATAACCATCGAGTCGGAGATTGAGATAAAAATGTTCAGTTTCCAAATTATCATTTTGTGGCTTAAACACCCCTAATTTTAATAACTCTTGGGCTAAATGGTTCTGGAATAAATAGTTGGGAGTAAAATCATGATATTTAATATTTTTCCAATGAATCAATTCGTCATGTTGTACATCTTCACGGGCATAACTGTCCAAAAGACTCAATAAGAATAATTTATGTAAAAAGCTGAGTTGATTCAGGCTATAAATTACTTCGTCTTTAATTTTGTATTTGCGTTGTTCTTGCAAAATTGTTTGTTGGGTTTGTTTTTTCCGTTGCGCTGTACATTGCGCGCAATGACAATTCAGCTTGCTGTCACTTTTAAAGACACGATGCTGGCAGTGGCTGCATTCGTGAAACTGAAACTCTTGATTGTATTGTTCGGCTTCAACCCAAAACATGGAGGCTTGGCACAGAGGGCAATGGCTACTTTCATCTAACTGTTTCTGTAGAATCTGTAAATCCATTGATATTAAACCTATGACCATTAAAAAGAGAATTATACATGCTGTGCTAGCAGAGTGATGCAAAGTTTATAGATGGAATAGAACTAAGATCAAAATGTGACTGAATTGGATGAAATTTATATCAAAATTAAAGCAAATGTCAGTAGCAATTATGCATGTCCTAAAATGTGCAGCTAGATCGGATTTTCTAAATTTGCTCGCATTGTCACCTGGATTTAAATCTGTAACGTATAGTGGAAAGCATTAATATTAAAATATGTGAACTAATTAAAATTTTATTTAATTTTAGATAGTTAAATATGACTTAGCTATGTTGACTGTTACTGAGCATTAGAATAAAAATGGAATGACAGACGGATCGATTTTGCATTACGGAGCTTATTATGCAAAGAAACTCACTCATGAAAGGATTCATGGGCATCTCCTTGGGATTGTTCACGACAATTAGTTTTGCTTCCACACCTGAAGGGTTTTGGAAAAGTATTGATGATCGTACAGGCGAGCAACTTTCAATCGTAGAAATTAAGAAGAAACCAGATAATACCTATACAGGAACAATTGTATATCGCTATCCTGTTCCTGGTGGTGGCACGGTTTTGACGCATTGTGTGAAATGCCCTGAACCATTTAAGAACAAACCAATTCAAGGTTTACAAATTGCTTGGGGCTTAAAAGAAGATCCGAAGAATCCAAATCAATATATTGATGGACGCGTACTGGAACCCAAAACAGGTAATATCTATAAGGGCAAAGCGCAACTGAGTGCTGATGGTAAGCGTTTACGTATGCGTGGCTATATGGGGATTTCTGCGCTTGGGCGTACCCAAGTCTGGATTCGTACCGATAGTGCCAATCCTTAATTAAATAGTATTGTTTTTTAGAAAGCCTAAACGACTCGTTTGGGCTTTTTTATTTGTACTAAAGAATATATGCGTTGGTGTTAGATTGAGCGGTTAGATCAGTTATTTCTTATACAAATGAACGCTAGCGTACAGTGTAACTTAGATAAAAGTGTGATAATTTCCGTGCATTAAACCTATAAAGATGAATAGGTTACTTTTTTAAGACGGGGTTAATATGCTAAATCGAATGCTCATGAATGGAATCATGGGGCTCACTCTTGCTTGTGCAAGCGCAACGACTTTCGCTGCTTCTATTGAAGGCTACTGGAAAAGTATCGAAGAACGTACTGGTGAACAACTCTCAATTGTAGAAATCCGTAAAGGAAATGACGGCCGTTATCATGGGAAGATTGTTTATCGTTATCCAAACTCTCATGGCATTGCACTCACGAATTGCACCAAATGTGCAGCACCGAACACCAATAAGCCAATTCTTGGACTAGAAATCTTATCGGGCTTTAAAGAAGATCCAAATAAGCCTGATTCATATATTGATGGTCGCGTTCTGGAGCCGACTTCTGGCCGTGTCTATAAAGGCAAAGGTGTGGTGACTGGAGAAGGCAAACGTTTACGTATGCGTGGCTATATGGGCGTTTCAGCACTGGGTCGCACTGTTGTGTGGTTACGTACTGATAATGCAACGCCTTAATCGAAAATAAAAAAACCTCGAATTCGCTTCGAGGTTTTTTTATGGTTAAAGTAAGTGATTAAACAGGGCATGGTAAGTTTTCGTCCTCCTGACCGATTTTTTTGGCTGCAATAAGTGCTTGGACTTTTTTACTCGGCAGTTTTTCTTTGCCAAGTGCATCATAGGTATTCACGATATTAGTCACTTCTAAGGTTGTCAGTTCAATTCCTTCTGCTGTTAAAAAAACTGAAATTACATGATGATCGACGCCAGCTTTAGCCAGATCATGGATTGCTTTGATATTTTCTAAACGATATAGGTGTGCTTTTAATTCCATCGTCATAACCCTCACTTGTTTTATTGTATTTACCTAGATTGGCATATAGGGTTAAGCAATAACCGTGCACAAAATGTAAAACTCAGGAAAAAAATGTAAGTTGCGCGATAGAACGCAATTGGTTCTGTATTTTTTATTTAAGATTGGAAAACGATGTTGTAATTTTGTCTAAATGATCGGGCAATTTGCAGATCAAATTTGAAAACCTGAATAGTAAACCCAATAAAATTATTAAAACTAATACCGAGCCGTAAAGACAGGTTTTATAAGTTGGCGTATGATCTGATAGAGTTTCACCGATGCTTGTGACCAAAGTGATTTGTCACAAGAATTTAAGCGAAATAAGGCATGATTTGTGCAACCGAATGACTTTAATCAAGAAGTCTTGCCAACAAGACCATCTAAACGACATGATGAAAGATAAGGAATACTGATGAATATTGCGGCACAACCTCCCGTACAAGCAGATCAAACCATTTACCTCAAAGATTATCAAAAACCATCTTTCTTGGTTGAATCAATTAACTTAGATATCCAAGTCTATGATGATCATACGATTGTTGACTCAACCTTAGTGATGAAACGTCAAACGACTGGTGCTTTGGTGCTTTTGGGGCGTGATCTTGAATTAAAGTCGATTCAACTGAATGGGCAAATCCTGAGTGCAGCGCAATATGATTTAGACGATGAGCAATTGGTGATCACAGATGCACCAGATCAGGTCATTTTGCAAATTCAAGTGGTGATTCACCCTGAGTCAAATACGCAGCTTGAAGGTTTATACAAGGCGGGTGATTTATTCGTGACTCAGAATGAGCCCGAAGGTTTCCGTAAAATTACCTTCTATCCTGACCGTCCTGATGTATTGGCTGAATTTACCACGCGTGTAGAGGCCGATAAGAAATATCCAGTATTACTTGCAAATGGTAACTTATTGGAAACAGGTGAGGTTGGTGAAGGTCGTCATTTTGCGATCTGGCAAGATCCGACCAAGAAACCAAGCTATTTATTTGCCTGTGTAATTGGTGATTTGGCAGTATTGAAAGATCGTTACACCACGTCTGAAGGTCGTGATGTTGCTTTAGAAATTTATGCAATCGAGAAAGATATTCCGAAATGTCATATCGCCATGGAAGCATTAAAGCATTCGATGCGTTGGGACGAAGAACATTATGGTCGTCCTTACGATCTCGATAATTACATGATTGTCGCCGTCAGTCAGTTCAACATGGGTGCAATGGAAAATAAAGGTTTAAATATCTTTAATACCTCATGTGTGCTTGCCGATGAGGAATACACCACTGATGCTGCGATCATGCGAGTACAGTCAGTCATTGCACATGAATATTTCCATAACTGGACAGGCAACCGAATCACCTGTCGTGACTGGTTCCAATTGTGTTTAAAAGAGGGCTTAACGGTTTTCCGTGATCAGTCTTTCTCTGAGGATTTACAATCAGCAGCCGTACAACGAATTGACGATGTAGCGGTGTTAAAATCGCATCAATTCCCTGAAGATGCTGGTCCATTATCGCATCCGCCTCGTCCAGACCATTTTGTCGAAATCAACAACTTCTATACCGCGACAGTGTATGAGAAGGGTGCTGAAATCAACCGCATGATGGCAACATTATTGGGTAAAGAAAAATACCGTCAAGGGACTGATGAATATTTCCTGCGTCATGATGGGCAAGCGGTTACAGTTGAAGACTGGGTTGCGGCATTGAGTGCAGGTTCAGGTGTTGATCTATCTAACTTCCTCACCTGGTATAACCAACCCGGTACACCAAAGTTAGAAGCTAAAGGTGAATATGATGCTGCTGCACAGACTTATCGTTTAAGCTTCAAACAAAGCTTGAAAGCACATCCAAAATATCCAAACCTCAAGGCAGTGCCAATTCCTGTGGCTCTGGCATTATTTAATGCCAATACAGGTGAACAATATACCTTGCACAGCACTGATCTGTTTGTGAATGAGGTCAAAGATGGCGTGTATTTATTTGATCAAGATGAAGCAACAATTGAATTTACAGATGTGACTGAGCAACCTGTCGCTTCGTTATTACGTAATTTTTCAGCCCCTGTGAATTTAGTCTTTGATTATTCCAATGATGATCTTGCCTTCTTGATTCAGCACGAAACCAATGGCTTTAACCAATGGCAAGCGACACAAACTTTATTGGAACGTATTCTTTTAGAAGACCATAAGGTAGATACCTATATTCAAGCAATTAAAAATACCTTGCCAGACTTAGTGAATAAAGATCCTTTATTGGCATCGCGTTTATTTGATGTACCAAGTGAAAACTATTTAGGTAGTCGTATTGATCAAGACTATGAGCCGGAATTGATTCGTGAGAAGCGTGAAGCTGTGCTGGATCGTTTAGCACGAGATTTAGGTTCATTCTGGAAAGATACTTATTTGGCCTTAGATCCAGACCAGCAAAAAGAGTTTTCTTTGGCGATGGGCGTGCGTTCATTAAAGAATATCACTCTGAATATGTTGGCTCGTCAAGGTGATGAGTCTGTGTTTGATTTGGCTTATACCCAATATCAACAAACAGGCAATATGTCTGAACGTTTAGGCGCATTACGTGTTTTAGTCTGGAATGATGCACCGCAAGCGCAGGCTGCACTTGCAGATTTCTATAATCGTTTTAAAGACGAAGCCTTGTCTTTAGATCAGTGGTTTAGCATCCAAGCTTCAAATCCATGTGCGACAGCGGAAACCATTGAATATCTCACCAAACATGCGGATTATGATTTGGGTACACCAAACCGTATTCGTGCCGTAAGTGGTGGTTTGGCAGCAAATCCAGTGAATACGTGGAGCTTTGGTGTCGATCATTTTATTGAGCTTGCCGCTTATTTGGATGAGAAAAACCCAATTTTAGGTTCGCGTTTATTACAAGTCCTATCACGTTGGTACACCTTGGCTGAACCACAACGTAGTCAGGTGCAACAAGCGCTTAAAGCATTGCAACCTAAAGTAAAATCTAAAAATGTCGTGGAAACATTGAACAGCTTATTAAGTATTTAATAGGCTAGTTAAATGTATTAAAAAAGGATGCTGTCAGGCATCCTTTTTTATTTGACAATTAATATTGTCAGAAATAGTATGGAAATCATTCGAACGCAACGGATGTCTGCCATGGAAATAAAAACAATCACATTACCGACACGTCAAATTGAAGTTGAAGTGTATGCATCTTCATCAAGCTCGGAAAAAGCACCAGCCATATTATTGCTGCATGAGTTATTCGGCATTCTCGATGTTTACCGTGAAGATGCTCAAGACTTGGCAGATCGTGGCTATTTGGTTTATGTGCCTAATCTATTTAGTGGCGGTGCAGTTAAATACTGTATTCGTGCCATGGTAAGCAAAGCGGGACGTATCAATGCAGCTGACAGTGAAGTTAATCAAGAAATTCATGTCTTGTTAGATGCCTTAAAGGCAGATCCTCGATCCAATGGTCGTTTAGGCATGTTAGGGCAGTGCTTAACGGGCGGCTATGTGATCCAGATGGCGAAGCGGGAAGATATGTTAGCACCTGTGGTTTATCATCATTCTCTGGGGATTCAAGGTGCTGGTGTTCCAAACAAAGATTCTCTGGATGAAGTTCGCATTCTACAGGGACATTGGTCAACGGTAGATCCATTTTGCCCAGCAACCAAGCGTAATAAATTGATCCAGCAATTGGGTGATCGGGTTGAAGCCTACACTTATAATATGCCACATGGCTTCCGAAGCGTGAGTCGGGGTTTGCCTGAGGCCCAAGTCGTGTGGCAGCGGACCGTGGATTTCTTTGAGCGAGAATTAAAACAAAACACAATATAAATCATTGGAACAACAGGTTATTATTTACTGAAATTCATTTATAGAAATAAAAAAGTGAGGGGAATATATGTCTCAACAATACGCATACGCGGGCTTCTGGATACGTTTCGGTGCTGCGATTATTGATTCAATCATTGTGATGGTTGCCATGATTCCATTAACTATGATTTTTGGTGGTGGCAATACCACAGTTGCTTCTGATGGTTTTTCATCATTCCAATTTATGTCTACGGCAGATTGGATTTGGCAAATTCTCGCCGCAGTCTTTTATATTTTCTGCTGGATTAAATTTGCAGGAACACCGGGTAAGCGTCTACTTCGATTAAAAGTGCTGGATGAAAAAACGGGTGAAAATGTGACTGTCGGGCAGGCTATCATTCGCTACATTGGCTATATCCCAGCAACATTAGTCTTTTTTATTGGTTTAATCTGGGTGGCTTTTGATTCTAAGAAGCAAGGCTGGCACGACAAAATGGCAAAAACTGTTGTGGTAAGAGAGCTTTAATTTAGAGCGAAATTTTATCATGTAATAAAAAATTCATAAGATAGGGCTTGTGAATCAATTCGCATGTCCTATAATGCCGTTGAGTTTATTCACGGAGATCCTAAATGGGAAGTTGTTCGAGGTTCGGGTTTAATAAAGGATTAAGCCAAAGCGAATACTGAGCAAGCGAGCCATTAAGGTCGGCTATCTTGCAATGAGATAGCTTTGCTAAAAATTATCTAAACCCTCCTATAAAATTTTGCTGTATCCACAAAATTTATTGTATTGACTGCATCCTGTTTAGTTTCTCACCTAAAATGGGGAGAAGCCTATGTTTTTTCATGCTTCCATTCAATGGCTTGCTGTTCTTAACGTATTTATTTTATGTGGATTATTGCTGACTCAAAAGAGTAAGGCGGGTCCACTCATCAACACCGATGATGTTTCTATTACAGCAGCGCAGCAGTGCCAGCTAGAAAGTACTTATAGCTATAACAAAGACGGCACTTGGTCTTATCAAGTCGTACCTGCCTGTAATCTCAATCAAAATTTAGAAGTATCTTTGGGCTATCACTCAAGTAAAGATCAAGATCAGATTCATGGCTTTTCGGTTCAAGCGAAAAGCATTTTAAAGCCAATGGAGAATGACTGGGGCGTTGCCAGTAGTTTACAGCTATCCCGTGATGATGTTGCTCATCATGGGGATTTAAACTGGTTTTTGAATGTTCCTGTCAGTTTTCAACTTTTAGATCAACGTTTAGCATTGGATACCAATCTCGGTTATCAACGGGCCGATGAGCGTCTCGTTCGCTGGGGAATTGCTTCAACCTATACGCTGACCGAGCATGTCGGTGTAACAGTTGAAACATATAATCAAGATCGCCAAGCGCCATTTTTCCAGACAGCGTTGCAATATAGTTTGATTCCCAATGTCCTTACTTTGGAAGCCTCCTTTGGCGATCGCCTACATCGTTTAAAACAGCATTGGTTTGGACTTGGTTTGAGTTATACGCCGTCATCATAATTGCCTTAAATTCACTTTAGCCACCCTTAAAATGATTGAAAATAAATAGGTGTAAGATGCAATTAAAGTTTTTACAAAATATTGATTTATCAAATATTGCTGACACGTTGGTCAGCCTGTCCGTTGCTTTTATTCTCGGTGCATTAATTGGTTTTGAGCGTCAGTACCGACAGCGTACTGCAGGATTGAGAACCAATGTACTGGTCGCTGTTGGAGCTGCAATCTTTGTGGATATTGCAACCAACTTAACCGGTGCGGAAGGAGCAGTCCGTGTAATTGCCTATGTCGTTTCAGGCATTGGTTTCTTGGGTGCAGGTGTGATTATGCGCCAAGAAGGTAATATTCATGGGTTAAATACAGCTGCGACATTATGGTGTTCAGCAGCTGTTGGTGCTTCTGCTGGTTCTGACCTAATCATTGAAGCGATACTGGGTACTGCATTTATTTTAGCGGCAAATACTTTATTGAGACCGATTGTTCATGCCATTGATCGTCGTCCAATTGATGACGATACCGAGGTTTTACATGTCATCTATATTATTTGTGACCGTAGTCAGAGTAAGGTGGTGATGGATGAATTGAATTTAACCTTGCAACACCATAATTATCCTGCCAAAGATATTGAAGTAAGGCCTTTTGGTGACAAAGAGGTAGAAATTGAAGTCACTTTAATTGCTACATCAATTGATGCAGAAGAAGCGCAGCATATTACTAATCATCTGAATGCCATGCCGCAAATTCGACAGGCATTTTGGGATAAAAATACGATCAATTAAGCCCTTAGAAATCGTTTCTATATCATTGCACTGGGATACATTGTCTCATTAATGATATATAAAACGTCTATTGTTTCACATAAAATGACGCCAGCTTGATAACAATGAGAACAGTATGAGTTCAGAAGCACATTCAATCAGTTTAATTGCGCCAGTGGTCTTGCTTGCCGCTGCTGTAATTGCCGTTCCAATTTTTAAACGTATTGGCTTGGGTTCCGTCCTTGGTTATTTAATTGCAGGCCTGATTATTGGCCCATTTGGTTTTGCATTTTTTCATGATTCGGCTTCGATCTTACACATTGCAGAACTTGGGATTGTAATGTACTTATTTGTGATTGGTCTGGAGATGCAGCCCTCACATTTATGGAGTTTAAGGCGTGAAATCTTTGGACTAGGCACCTTGCAAATTGTTGCCTGTGCTTTGGCATTAACTGGCGTGGGCTTACTGTTTGGTTTTACTTGGCAAGTTGCCTTTATCGGTGCGGCTGGTTTTGTCCTGACTTCCACGGCTATTGTGATGCAGCTGTTGGGAGATCGCGGTGATATCGCTCAGCCTCAAGGCCAAAAGATTGTCGCAATTTTATTATTCGAAGATTTATTGATTGTGCCGTTACTGGCAATAGTTGCCTTTATGGCACCTAATCATGTGGTTGAGACGACCTCAACTCGTTTAGAAAGTATCGGGATTGGCTTAATTGCGATTGCAGGCTTAATTGCCGCAGGATATTGGTTATTAAATCCATTGTTTAGACTGTTGGCTGCGGCAAAAGCACGAGAGGTGATGACAGCTGCTGCGCTGCTGGTTGTTTTAGGTGCAGCATTGTTGATGCAAGTCAGCGGCTTATCAATGGCAATGGGTGCTTTCCTTGCAGGGGTATTGTTATCTGAATCAACCTTTAGACATCAAATCGAAGCAGATATCGAACCCTTCCGCGGTTTGTTACTGGGTTTGTTCTTCCTTGGTGTTGGAATGTCACTGGACTTGTCTGTGGTTGCACAGAACTGGCAGCTGATTGTCAGTGGTGTTTTAGCCATGATGTTTGCCAAGGCCCTGATGATTTACATCGTTGCACGTGTCACCAAGAGCCCACATACAGAGGCCTTAGATCGAGCATTATTGATGGCGCAGGGTGGTGAGTTCGCTTTTGTCCTGTTTGCAGCCGCAGTCAGTGCTCAAGTGATTGACAACTCGGTGAAGTCAAATCTCACAGCGATTGTGGTGCTGTCGATGGTCCTGACACCAATTTTAGGCATTATCTTTAAGCGTTTTACTGAAACCAAAGATGAGATTAATTTGGATAATGTAAACATTGCCGAAGGTTTGAGCGGTAGTGTGCTAATGATTGGTTTTGGCCGTTTTGGTCAAGTGACCAGTCAATTACTTTTGGCAAGAGGTGTCGATGTCACCATCATTGATAATGACATCGACATGATTCAAAACGCCGAGAAATTTGGCTTTAAAATTTATTATGGTGATGGTTGTCGTTTAGATATTCTGCATGCTTCGGGTGCATCTTCCGCTCAAGCCATCGTCGTTTGCGTAGACAGTAAAGAAACCACCAATCGGATTGTCGAGTTGGTCACCCATGAATTTCCATTAGCAAAACTGTTGGTTCGTTCTTATGACCGTGAACATTCGCTCTATTTAGTGAAGCATAAAGTGGATTATATGATTCGAGAAACCTTCGAGTCTGCGATCAAATTTGGCGGCGTGATCTTGCAAGAATTAGGCGTTGATGAAGACGAAGTACAACGCATTACGGATGAAATTCGTGATCGTGATGATGAGCGTTTTGAAACAGAAATCGCTGCGGATGATGTCTATGCAGGTGTAGGCTTACAATATACACATTCACATCCGCGTCCAACAGCGCCATTAATTCGTCCTAAAAAAGCAGCACGTATTTTAAATGATGAAGAAGCACAAAAGGATCTAGAGGAAAAGTAACAACTGATTCTATTCCCTAATAAGTCTTAGTCAATCTAAGGCTTATTTTTTGCTTTAAATCTAAATAAGATCAGTACGAAGATACCTAGTAATAAACCCCAAAACGCTGAGCCAATGCCCCAGAATTGGACACCAGAAGCACTGCATAAAAAGGTGAGTAGCGCAGCTTCACGTTCTTCGACATTGGAGAAAGCGACTGCAATGTTATGGCTAATTGTCGCAAATAAAGCGATCCCAGCAAGTGCCACAATAAAGATCTGTGGGAATGACATCAGTAGGCTAACTAAAGTTGCCGCAAAAAGCCCCATTATGATATAGAACAGACCACAGCTAATACCTGCAATATAACGTTTACTTGGGTCAGGGTGAACTTGATCATCTAAGCTGACAGCAGCACTAATTGCTGCTAAATTGATTGAGAAACAGCCGAAAGGCGCAAAAGCAGCATGAGCAACACCTGTCCAACCGACCAATTGATTGACATGCGGGTGATAGCCATAGCTTTTGATCATGGCAATACCAGGTAGGTTTTGCGAAGTCATATTAATCACAAACAAGGGTAAGGCTAACCCTAGTAATGCGGACCATGAGAATGAGGGTTGCATCCAAATGGGTTGAGTCAGTGACCATGAGATTGCTTGTAATTTAAAGTCAATAAACAATGGACAAATGACAGCACCTAAAATCACGGTCAGCACAATACTGTATCGTGGAAATAAGCGTTTAGAAACAAGGTAAATCACCAACATACTTAGTACGAAACCAAGATGGCTTTCTAAGCTGCTAAAAATCTGAATACCAAATTTTAATAAGATCCCTGCCAGCATGGCACATGTTAAGCTTTGTGGGATATGTGCCAATAACTTTTGGAAAATGCCTGAAAAGCCAACAATGGCAATAGCAATACCACAGATGAGGAAAGCACCGATCGCCTCATAGAGATCATAATGTCCAGTTGAGGCAATGATCAATGCAATCCCTGGTGTCGACCATGCGGTGGCAACAGGGTATTTGTATTTCCAAGACAGAATTAAACCTGATAAACCAATCGCAAGTCCCAATGCCCAAAACCAAGAACTGATTTGTGCTGTATTTGCACCTAAAGACTGGGCGCCTTGGATTACCAAGATTGCGGAAACACTAATCCCGATAAGGAAGGTAATAAAGCCAGCAAAAACGGCAGGAATTGAGAAATCTTGGATGAGACGTTGCATCTATGCATCTATACTTGATTAAAATTTGTTGAAAAGTATATCGTTAATGCGTCTTAAATCGTAGTTCTAAAATGATTGAATAAATTGATCATTCAATCAAAAACTGTACTAGGTTAAAGTTGAAGTCGCCAGTCTTAAACCGAAACCAAAGAATAAGATTCCAACTAGACAAATCCCTGCCGCTGCCAATTTGTAATTATGTTTGAAAAAGCCTGCAAGTTTTACCCCTGAGAAAATCAGGGCAGTTAAATAGCTAAAACTTACAATCTGGACAATCAGTGCTAACATTAAAAAGCTAATTGCAGGGTAGGCGTAGTCAGGTTCTACAAACTGTACAAAGAAAGAAAGGAAAAATAGGATTGCTTTAGGATTAAGTAGACTGATACTAAGTGCTGTACGGTATGGATGTACTTGATCAAGCTTAGGCAGATCGGCTAACTCGGCATGATGAGGTGGTTTATTCCATGTTTGATAAGCACCTTGTAATAATTTAAAGCCCAAGTAAGCAAGATAGCAAGCACCAGTTAATTTGAGAATAATAAACAGAATCGGGAAGGCTTTGAGTAAAGAAGCTGCGCCTAAGACCGTACACAGAATTAAAATCGAATCCCCAGTAAAGACCCCACAAGCTGCAGCATAGCCCGTACGGACACCATAACGAGATGCGACGGACATGACATATAACGAGTTCGGACCGGGTAATAACACAATTAAGATTGTACCAATAATATATGTGGTTAAATCTGTTATGCCGAACACAGTGAACTCATTAAAAAACCGATTTTCGCTAATATAGCAAAAATCGGTTTTTATAGGTGAAAAATCGACTAATTATGGTTTGATTTCAGCATCAATACCAAAAGATTGACGCAGCAATAAACTGAGCTGATCGCGTGCCTTGATAAAACCATCAATACCGCCTTGCAGTAATTGGAATGCCATCAAATCTTGCTCAAGTTCAGCTTTGAAACTTTCTTTACTTTGTGCAGCGCGTTCTATTTTTTCAGCTTGTCGGGCAGATTCAACACTGAGTTGGGCTTCAATCACTTGTTGATCTTGTTCCAACTGGGCCAATAGATTTGGAGCAATGGTGAGTAAGTCACAACCCGCGAGACCAAGTACTTGTGCAGTACTACGGAAGCTAGCACCCATCACTTGTGTTGCGATGCCATTTTGCTTGTAGTAGTTATAAATCTTTTTCACAGAAAGTACGCCTGGATCTTTTGCGATCGGATACTGTTCCACACCTTCAGCTTTTTTATACCAATCTAAGATACGACCTACGAAAGGCGAGATCAGCGTTATTTTTGCATCAGCACAAGCTTGAGCTTGATGTAAGCCAAACAATAAAGTCAGGTTACATGGAATACCTTCGGCTTCTAAAACTTTTGCTGCTTGGATACCTTCCCAAGTAGACGCGATCTTAATCAGGATACGAGATTGTTCAATGCCATAACCCTGATAAAGTTTGGACAACTCACGAGCTTTGGCAATGGTTGCTTCAGTGTCATAAGATAATGAAGCATCGACTTCAGTGGATACACGCCCATCGATCAATTTTAAAATCTCAACACCAAACTTCACCGTCAGAATATCAATGGTGCGTTCAATCAACTCATCACTTTGATAACCTTCCTGCTTTGCTTGAGTATATGCATCTTCAATCAATTCTTTGCTTTCTGGTTGTTCAGCAGCAGCAGTAATCAGGGATGGGTTCGTTGTTGCATCTAATGGGCGAAATTTTTCAATCGCTTCTAGATCACTACTATCGGCAACAACTGTGGTTAAATTTTTTAATTGGTGTAATGCGTTCTGAGTCATTGATATCGCGTTCTTAATAAACAATATTATTGGTAATTTCTTTTATAACACAATCCAGACGAAAGCAAAGCATCGCTTTTGTTGGTGGAGTGATTCCTTAAGGTTATCTTTATATTACTGAGCATGTTGACGCTGTTTACGAATATGATCAATCAGGAATCTCGCTGCAGCACCTAACTCACTTTCTCGACTCCACACCAGATCAACATAGTATTCAAATTTTGGTGTGAAATCATAAAGCTCTAAGATTTTTAACTTTTTCTTAAGCTCTGGGTTTTCATTAAACATTTCTAAAGGAAGAACTCCCCAACCTAAATTGCGAACAATCATCATACTTGCAGAGTGATGGTTATCTGTTCGCCAATAGTCTTTTGAATAAAGCAGTTCGGGTTTGATGGTGTTATCACGGCTAGCCACAACGATTTGCCGTGTCTGTACCATTTGCTCAAATGAAACTTGATCAAGTTGAGCTAAAGGATGGTTTTTAGCAATCACGGGAACCAAGGCTTCTCGCTTTAACTCAACAAATTGTTCTCGGCTATCCAATTGCTCTCGTTCAAACATTAGAGCAAGTTGGGCTGATTGATCAAGCAACATCTGTAGGGCATCTTCTTGTGGTGCAGAGAAGATGTTGATGGCAAGATTTGGAAAGTGTTGCCCGAGCAGGGTGATGTAATCCGTCCAGTTGGTGTGTAATAGTTCAGAAACCACTACAATATTCAGCGTAGATTCAAGTCCAGTGCTTAAGGCATGGGCATGTTGTTTCCATTGATTCATTTCGATCAACAGTTGCTGAGTTTTCTCATACAGCACCATTGCTGCAGCTGTTGGAATGGGTTCACGTCCAATCCTTTCAAATAAATTGAGATTGAGATCAATTTCTAAATTGGCAATGGACATGCTGACCGCAGAAGGGACCTTGCCTAACTTGCGTGCCGCAGCAGAAAAAGAGCCTGTTTCAATCACGGTTTGAAACATGAGTAATTGTTCTTGATTAATATTCATCTGTCAAAAAAACTGAAAGAACCTGATTGGATTGATCAATATTATAAAAATAAAATAGCGACTATCCAAACAACAGAGTGTTATAGAAATGTTGATTTCCAAAAGAAGACTCGTTCATGCAATTAGCTATGAAGTGATTTTATTGGTCATCATCGCAATTGCGTTAAGTTTTATTTTTAGTATGCCACTTGAAGTAACAGGTATCCTCGGTACGATCATGGCTGTTATTTCTGTATTCTGGAATATGATCTTTAACCATTACTTTGAAAAAATTGAGTATAAATATCAGTGGGAAAGAACGATTCCTGTGCGTATTCTGCATGCGATTGGATTTGAAGGCGGCTTGATGCTCGCGACAATCCCAATTATCGCATATTTAATGAACATGAGCTTTATTGAGGCCTTGATTCTAGATTTTGGTTTGACGATGTGTATTTTGATTTATACATTCATCTTCCAATGGTGTTATGACATTGTGGAAGGCCGTTTCTTTCCAAATGCAAAATTAGCATCTTAAATATTAGCTAATAGAAAAGCATTCTTCGGAATTTTCTGAAGAATGCTTTTTTTATTTTTATCAAATTAGGGTGGTTTGATTACAGTATTGATAAAGTCAGAAGCATAAAGTTTATTTAATATCGAAAGAGAAGATTTTAGAAAAATAGTAAAAAGATAAAGATTTCATCGCGCTAGAGTGTAGGAGAATAAAAAATGCCGAGTGTGCTTATCGAAGTCAGGCAACAATATACAATAGATGTAGAACTTGGGATTATGGAGGCGGTTCATTCGGCACTTAGAGGGGCGTTTAAAATTATGCCCAGTGATCGCAATGTACGACTGATTGTACATGAGCCACATCGATTCCAATGTCCACCTGAAAAAGAAAAACCCGAGTGTTATACATTAATTAGCATTGACGCTTTTCTTGGGCGTTCCTTAGATGCAAAACGACAGCTTTATAAATTGATTGTGGCTAACCTTGAGCCGATGGGCATCCCTAAAGATCATATTAAAATCATGTTAAGAGAACTGCCTTCAGAGAATTTTGGTATTCGTGGTGGGCAGGCAGCCTGTGATGTCAACGTCGGGTTTAAAATAGACGTATAAAATATGATTATTGAAAAGAAAGCTCTGTCAGGGCTTTCTTTTCTTTGAATGGAAAAATAGCCTAAGTAAAATTAAATGATATTAATCAAAAGGCGAATTTCTTCTTTATCTAAAAAACATCATGCTAAAATAGGGAACTTATCTTTTTAGATTGCACGATTTTCTCTATGTTTCAACAAGAAATCTCTCAATTAAACCTACAACAATTCAAAGCGGGTGACAAACGCTGGATCGGTTCCTTACTTGGATCATCAGCGGCACTATTATTCAAAGAAATTGCCACTCAAAGTTCCAATTTATACGTCATTGTTGCAAGAAATAACCAACATCTTGCTCAGTTGGAAAGTGAACTGGAATTCTACGGAATCAAACCTGTAATTTTCCCTGATTGGGAAATCTTGCCCTATGACCGTTTGTCTCCGCATCAAGATATCGTCTCTGAGCGTTTGGCAATCTTATCGAATATGCCTCAAAAGGGTATTTTGTTGGTTTCTGCCAGTACCTTGGCGCAGCGCGTTGCACCATATTCATGGGTGGTGGGTGAACATTTTGATATTAAGGTTGGTCAAAAACTTGATTTAGAAGTACAGAAAAAGCAATTGGTACAAGCGGGTTATCGCTTGGTAGATACAGTTTATGATCATGGTGAGTTTGCTGTTCGCGGTAGCATCATGGATATTTATGCCTCGGGGCAAGATCAACCGATTCGAATTGATTTGTTTGATGATGAAATTGAAAGTTTAAAATTCTTCGATCCAGAGACGCAAAGAACCACAGAATCATTAAAAAACTTTACGGTTTTGCCTGCAAAAGAGTTTCCACTCAAAGAAGGGCGTTCCACCTTTAGAGATCGTTATGCAGAAAGCTTTCCAACTGCAAATCCAAAGAAAAATCCAATTTATCAAGATGTGTTAGACGGGATTGCTACACCCGGCTTGGAGTTCTATTTACCTTTATTCTTTGAAAAGAAGGTGATGGAAGCACAAAGTATGCTCACGACATACTTACCAAATAATTGCGTTGTCATTACAAATAATGAAGTTGAAAACGATTTAATCAACTTCTGGAAAGAAGTTGTACGACGTTATGAAGATCGTCGTCATAACATTGATCAACCGATTCTGCCGCCAGAAGAATTATTTTTAATGCCAAATCATGTGTTACAGGCATTGAATCAATTTCCTAGAATTTTAGCTTCTGCAGAAGCCTATGACGATAAAGCGGGTGTCTTAAATATTAAGGCTGAACAGCCACCAAAACTGGCGGTTGACCCTAAAAAAGAACAGCCTTTTGCTGCAGTTAAACATTATATTGACCAAGTTAAGCATCCTGTATTGTTGGTCGCTGAAAGTGCGGGGCGTCGTGAAACACTGAAAGATGCGCTACGTTCAATTTTGGGTGACATCCAGAATGTAGAGAGCTTTGCTCAATTTCAAAAAGATCAGCTACAAATTGCGATCACTAGTGCACCTTTAGATCGTGGTTTATTACTCACCAATCAACTTTCGGTCATTTCAGAAAATCAGCTCTATGAGCACCGTGTGGTGCAGCGTCGTCGGAAACGTCAGCAAGAAGTTTCTGAAGAGTTCTTGGTTCGTAGCTTAACTGAACTCAGTATTGGCGCACCTGTGGTGCATATCGATCATGGTGTTGGGCGTTACGCAGGCTTAATTACTCTAGAAATTGATCAACAAGATCATGAGTTTTTGCAGCTCGATTATGCTGACGGCGCTAAAGTTTATGTACCTGTAACCAATCTGAATTTGATCAGTCGCTATAGTGGTGGAGATCCAGATCTGGCGCCATTACATAAATTGGGTACAGATACATGGAGCAAAGCAAAACGTAAAGCTTTAGAGCAAATCCATGACGTTGCTGCAGAGTTATTGCATATCCAAGCACGTCGCCAATCTAAACCTGGTTTTGCCTTTGAACTGGATCATACGGGCTATATGCAATTCGCCAGTGGTTTTGCTTATGAGGAAACACTGGATCAGGCCAATGCGATTGATGCAACACTGCACGATATGCAACTTGCTAAGCCAATGGATCGCTTGGTTTGTGGTGATGTTGGTTTTGGTAAAACTGAAGTGGCAATGCGTGCCGCATATGTGGCAGTGCAAAATAATAAACAAGTTGCAGTATTGGTTCCAACTACGCTTTTGGCACAACAACATTATGAATCATTTAAAGATCGTTTTGCCGATACAGCAGTACGTATAGAGGTATTATCACGTTTTGGCAGTAATAAAACCCATTTAAAAATCATTGAAGATCTTGCAGATGGAAAAGTCGACATCGTGGTCGGCACGCATAAAATTCTGCAAGAAAATATCCAGTTTAAGAATCTTGGTTTGATGATTGTCGATGAAGAACATCGCTTTGGTGTTCGTGATAAAGAACGAATCAAGGCTTTACGTGCCGATGTCGATATGTTGACTCTAACTGCGACGCCAATTCCACGTACTTTAAATATGGCATTCTCTGGTATGCGTGATCTGTCGATCATTGCAACACCACCAGCACGTCGTTTAGCCGTTAAAACCTTTGTACAAGAACATACTGATGATTCAGTCAAGGAAGCGATTCTGCGTGAGTTGTTACGTGGTGGTCAGGTTTACCTATTGCATAATGAGGTGGATACCATTGAACGTGCCGCTGAAACAATTCGTAATTTAGTCCCTGAAGCACGGGTGGCTGTGGCACATGGGCAAATGCGTGAACGTGAACTTGAGCAAGTGATGCAGCAGTTCTATCACAAAGAATATAACGTGTTGGTGTGCTCAACCATCATCGAAACAGGTATTGATGTCCCAAATGCCAATACCATCATCATCGAACGTGCTGATAAATTGGGTCTAGCGCAACTGCACCAATTACGTGGTCGTGTCGGACGTTCGCATCATCAAGCCTATGCCTATTTATTGGTACCGTCGATTAAGCATCTCAAAGGTGATGCCGAAAAACGTCTCGATGCTATTCAACGTGCTTCGACTTTGGGGGCTGGTTTCATGCTAGCAACCGAAGATTTGGAGATTCGAGGCGCGGGTGAATTACTCGGTGAACAGCAAAGTGGCTCAATGCAGGCGATTGGTTATAGCCTGTATATGGAGATGTTAGAGAAAGCAACCAAGGCGATTCAAAAAGGTAAAACACCAAACTTTGATGCACCTTTGTCATTGACTGCCGAAATTAATTTGCACATGCCAGCCTTGATTCCTGATGACTATTTAGGTGATGTACATCAACGTCTGTTGTTCTATAAACGCATCAGTGGTACCGATACACAAGAAAAACTGGATAATATCCGTATGGAGTTGATCGACCGTTTTGGTATTCCGCCACAACCTGTGAAGCAATTATTTAGTGTGCATCAGTTACGTTTGCGTGCAGAGCAACTTGGAATCACCAAAATCGATATCAACAGTAATGGTGGCTATATCGAATTTGCTCCAGATACACCTGTACAAGCGTTGAGTATTATTCAATTGATGCAGAAGAATCCAACCTATTATCGAATGGAAGGTGGGCAACGTCTAAAAGTGATGGTGCAATTAGCTGAATATGACAAACGAATACAGTTCATTGTTGATCTGTTGAATAAGCTTTTGAGTGAGCTAGATCGATAGTCTGAACATTATAAAGTGATGGTTAATTGAGCAGGTTCTGTTTTTTGCATGACATCTTGATGTTTTTGATCAGATGTTCATGCAATAAATGAGGAAAATCATTGTTATTTGTAATCAAACGGGTTACTAATAATATTCACATCAAAACTGATGTGATAGTATTGATCATCATTATTTTGCATCATTATAAAGATATGTTTAGTTTGCATCCACAACTTGCTCAAGATACATTTTTTGTAGGCGATTTCCCGCTTTCAACATGTCGTTTAATGAATGATATGCAATTTCCATGGCTAATCCTTGTGCCACGTGTGCCAGGTGTAACAGAATTATATGAATTAAGCCAAGCAGACCAAGAACAGTTTTTACGTGAATCAAGCTGGTTATCAAGCCAACTGTCACGTGTATTCCGCGCAGACAAGATGAATGTCGCAGCTTTAGGAAACGTAGTTCCTCAGCTTCATTTTCATCATGTAGTACGTTATCAAAATGATGTTGCATGGCCTAAGCCAGTGTGGGGAACACCAGCTGTGCCTTATAGCAATGAAGTA
Organism: Acinetobacter sp. TUM15071; assembly: GCF_008980925.1. Lineage (NCBI taxonomy): Bacteria > Pseudomonadati > Pseudomonadota > Gammaproteobacteria > Moraxellales > Moraxellaceae > Acinetobacter > Acinetobacter sp. TUM15071. Next base: position 88,252 of record NZ_BKGB01000007.1, read on the forward strand.
CTTGCGCACATGCGTCAAACGTTAATGCTGGCATTGCGTGGACAGGGTGATATGCCATTTGATTGGCGTATGGACTGATCCAGAAAATAGAATAAATACAGTATTCTATAATAAAAAAGGAGGATAGAGTGCCACTAGATAGGTTGATTGATAAAGAACCTAGACAGTTTGCTTATTTTCATCGTTTGATGGGATATTCGATTCTGTCACTAATTCTGGTAATTTATACATTTACCTCAACTAGTGCTAGCTATCAACTCTACCTTCTTCCTTTATTACTTATTTATTTTCTGCTTTGTCCCCGTTTAGAAAAATGGCTGCAATATAAATTTGATAAAAAAATAGAAAAAAATGTTCTTTTCGGCAATGAGGCTGTGATCATTGCACTTGTTCTCGCTGCATTGCATCTCAGTTTAGTTCCCACTTTTACGATTCTATTTGGATTGCTCTATGTGGGATTGAACAATAAAATTTCTCTGCCAGTCTCTTGTTTAATCGGTTTGATTGGCGTCATTGTTTTCTATTTCAGTACTTTTGTGATTTTTGGCGCGGAAGAATATTTCGAACCAACCAATCCGGAATTAACAGTCGTTAGTTTGCTTGGTTTGATGATGTTTATCGTGATTGGTAACTATTATCAGCACCGTCGTTTAAATATTCTGGGTCAACAACGCCAACATTATCATAATCAAATGACGCGCTATATTGCATTTGCCAATCAGCTTAGCCGTTATGCGCCATTGCAGTTATGGCAGTCAATCATGCGTGGTGAGGCAGAGGCAAAAATTGAATATAAGCGTAAAAAACTAACCATTTTCTTCTCGGATATTCAAGGTTTTACCGAGCTTTCTGAAACCTTAATCCCAGACGATTTAGCTTTCCTGTTGAATGATTATTTGAGTCATATGACTGAAATTGCAAAACAGTATGAAGCAACAGTCGACAAGTTTATGGGTGATGCGATTCTTATTTTCTTTGGTGATCCCAATTCGCAAGGTGTTGAACAAGATGCAAAATCTTGCGTAGAAATGGCGATTGCGATGCGTCAACAAATGAAATTATTACGTGAACGCTGGAAGAAAATGGGTTATCCCGCTTTACATATCCGTATGGGCATCAGTACAGGTTATTGTCACGTTGGTAACTATGGTGCTTCTCATCGTATGGCCTATACCATTGTTGGTCGTGATGTAAATTTGGCGGCACGTTTGCAGTCTGCAGCTGAAGTTGATGAAATCCTGATTGCCGATGACACACATCAACTGATTAAGAATGAGTTTTTATGTGTACCTAAAGTGCCAATCTATTTAAAAGGCATTCAAGGTCCTGTTAAAACTTGGCAAGTGATGGAGAAATTTACAGGTAAGAAATCAGATACGCAAAAATGGTTTGATTTCGATTATAAGGGCTTCCATTTGGTCTTAAATCTGGAAGAAGTGCAGAACTATGAATATCCTGAACTGGTAGAAATCTTGGAAAATATGGTTCAGCGGATCAAGACCCAGCAAAAAATTACTAATGCACAGGGCATCCCAAAACTGACTTTGGATGATGAAGTTAGATAATCAAAGCGTGCACATATGCTGTAAGTTCATCGTTAGTGTGCATGAATCTCATATAAATGATCAAATTCAAGCGCTAAAGAGGCGAGTGTTGTTCCCTTGAGCTGTTGTGTCAGTATTTTTTGCGCATCTTGTATTGCATGATCTAAAGCTGCATTTACGACACGCTCTACCAAGCATTCTGGATTTTCTCTTTCATTGCCAATCGCGAAAATAGTGGGTTCACCCACAGCTTGATAAATATCCCAAAGTGTAATTTTTTCTAAATCACCTGTTAACTGCCAACCGCCACCAGCGCCTTTCTCTGAGTGGACAAAACCTGCCTTTTTTAGACCTGACATAGTTCGTCTGACCACGACTGGATTGGTGGAAAGCATCTGCGCGATTTCATCAGAGGTAAAGATCTTATTTTGTCTTGCCATGTGCAGTAACACATGAAGCATTCGCGAGAGTTTGCTGTCTGTACGCATTGAGTCCATAAGTAAAAAAAAGGAGTTAAGTTAAATGTAACATCAAAAGTTGCAAATTAAAATAAAAAGTATTAATGTAACTTTGAAAGTTACATATAGGGTTGGAGTTATGCAGTACGATGTTGCAATTATTGGTGGAAGTTATGCAGGCTTGGCGGCAGCAATGCCATTGGCGAGAGCTCGCAGAAAAGTAGTGTTGATTGATGCTGGGCAAAGACGAAATCGCTTTGCGGAGCATTCACATGGCTTTTTAACGCAGGATGGTAGCAAGGCCAGTGAAATTGTAGAGATAGCGAAGCAGCAGCTTTTAGCTTACCAAACTGTAGATTGGGAAAATGGTAAGGTGAAGCGTGTTGAAAAAGTTGATGATGGCTTTGCTGTATGTATTGATGCAACTCGGTTTATCATAGCAAAACGATTGATCATTGCCGCTGGGATCATTGATCAGCTTCCTGAAATTCCGGGTTTAGCTGGGCGTTGGGGGAAAAGCATTTTTCATTGTCCTTATTGTCATGGTTATGAGCTGAATCAAGGCAAGATTGGGATTATTGCTAGCTCTGAGCATACTGCACATATGGCGATGATGTTGCCCGATTGGGGTGATGCTACGCTGTTATTGAATGAGTATCCGATTGATCAGGAGGTACTTGACCAATTGGCTACTCGAGGTGTCAATATAGAAAAAAGATTGATTCAAGAAATTGTTGGACATAGCGATGTTTTACTCACCGATGGCTCTGTTATTCAGCTGGATGGTATTTTTGCAACTACAAAATGTACTATTGCTCAGGATTGGATTTTCAAGTTGGGTTGTGAGATTGAACAGAATGCGATGGGTGAGGCAGTAAAAACCAATGCTATGAAGGAAACTACAGTTGCAGGTATTTTCGCTTGTGGTGATGTTGCTCGTTTGGGAAGCTCAGTACCGCTCGCAGTGGGTGATGGCACTATGGCAGGTGCTGCTGCACATCGATCTCTAATTTTTGCTTAACAAATAAAAAAGCTAGAGATTAACTCTAGCTTTTTTTACCTGACAAAACCAGCTGACTTAGTGATTTTCTGAAGCATGGTTGATGGTGTATTTAGGAATCTCGATTTCTAAATCTTCATCAACAATCTCTACTTGGCAAGACAGGCGAGAATCTGGTTCTAAGCCCCATGCGCGGTCAAGTAAGTCAGCTTCTACATCATTCATTTCTTCAAGGCTGTCAAAACCTTTACGCACAACCACGTGACAAGTGGTGCAGGCTGCAGACATGTCACAAGCATGTTCAATTTTAATGCCATTTTTTAATAAACTTTGGCATAAATTGGCGTTATGTTCGACTTCAAATTCTGCACCTTCAGGGCAAATTTGTGCATGAGGAAGAACTTTAATACGTGGCATATTGATCACCTATACCTTTAGTTTGAGTTTGACCAATCTTCAAGTTTCGTACCTTTTAAGGCATGGTCAATATGTCGGTTCATACGAAGCGCAGCAAAGGCATCGCTATGAATTTTAAGTTGTTGAACGGCATGTTCAATCGCTGCCAGCTCATCTGTCTTAAGACGGGCTTTTAACGCTTCAGCAGCAAGAATTAAGTCACGAGCCTGTTGCTGAGAGAGCAAATCAGTATCTGCTTTTAACGCTTGCTCTAAAGCCTCCAACTCACGTTGTGCTTCAACTTTGGTTTCTTGCAAGTGACGAAGATGTTTATCTTCTTCTGCGTATTGGAAACCTTCAACCAGTAAGCGCTCAGTATCTGCTGAAGATAGGCCGTAAGATGGTTTAATATCAATTTGCGCCTGAACACCAGAGGTGGTCTCTTTAGCTGAAACTGTCAATAAACCATCGGCATCGACTTGGAAAGTCACTTCAATGCGTGCTTGACCTGCAGTCATTGGAGGGATGCCATGTAATACAAAGCGACCCAATGAACGGCAATGCTCAACCAGATCACGTTCACCTTGAACCACATGAATCAACATCGCGGTTTGGCCATCTTGATAAGTGGTAAATTCTTGACGGCGTGCAACAGGAATCGCTGTATTACGTGAAATCAGACGTTCAACCAAACCGCCCATGGTTTCAAGGCCAAGAGAGAGTGGAGTCACATCAAGTAATAATGAGCCATCTTGGCTATTACCAATGAGCTGGTTGGCAGTAATTGATGCGCCAATCGCAACCACTTCATCTGGGTTGATGGTGCAAAGTGGTTCACGTTGAAATAATTCACGTACCGCTTTTTGTACTGCATAAGAGCGCGTAGAGCCACCAACAAGAACAACATGTTCAATGTCATCGAGTTCAAGCTTAGCATCACGTAATACACGTTTGCACACGCTCATGGTTTTATCGAGTGCAACTTGAATAATGGATTCAAAAGTTGAACGATCTAAAGTCAGACGATCATCCAATAGTTTTAATTCAGCAGAATCATGGTCTGTTAAATGTTCTTTGGCTTGACGTGCAGCCATGATGAAAACAGCGTATTCTTCATCACTTAAAGTATCGATATTGAGCTGTTTTTTCGCCCATTTTACGATTAAGCGATCAAGATCATCACCACCAAGGGCAGTGTGTCCACCTGTTGCAAGAACTTCAAATACGCCTTGCGAAAAACGTAAAATCGATACGTCAAAAGTACCACCACCTAGATCGTAAATGACGTAGTTACGGTCAGTACTGAGATTGGTGTCTTGATCTAATCCATAAGCTACAGCAGCAGCGGTAGGTTCATTTAATAAACGTAAAACATTTAAGCCTGCGAGTTGAGCAGCATCACGTGTGGCTTGACGTTGTGCTTCATCAAAATAAGCAGGAACGGTAATCACCGCACCATTTACCGGATTACTCAGGCTTGCTTCAGCACGATCTTTTAACTGTTTTAAAATTTCAGCAGAAATTTCGACTGGTGTTTTACGACCAGCAGCGGTTTCAAATGCCGGCATTTCATTTTCTGCACCTACGAGTGTGTAGGGATGCTGGAATTTGATATCTGCTTGTGAGCGACCCATAAAGCGTTTTACTGAAACAACTGTATTTTTAGGATCAGTCAGCATAAAAGGTTTAGCTTCATAGCCAAACGTGGTTGCATCCTTTGCATAGTGAACAATAGACGGCAGTAATACTCGGTCTTTGTCATCTTGTAGAACTTTCGGTTTTCCCGATAGCACTGTCGCCACTAAAGAGTGGGTTGTCCCTAAGTCAATGCCGATCGCAATACGATGTTGATGCGGGGCAGTAGCTTGACCAGGTTCAGCAATTTGCAAAAGCGCCATGCGTGCGGTATCCCTTGAAAATAATCGGTAACAGCGGATTAAAAATCATCATCGAGGTCGAAGCTTTCTTCTTCGTCCAACATGCGATCTTCAGCTTTATCAATATCATTCATAACACGTTGGAAAAAACGTAATTTACGAACAGTATCACGTGCTTCTGCCCAGTCTTCGTCAGCAAAATCAATTTTAAATTCGCGAACTAGACCATCGATCCACTGTTGAATTTCAACTTTTAGTGTATTTAATTGCTCTGTAGATGTTGCTTCATCTAATTGTTCACGCATTTCGAGTGCAGATTGCAAAAATTCAAAATCACTAATGGATTGATCCAGATGATGATCTTGTTTTTTTAAGGCAAGCAGATACGCAGCACGACTATCAACTTGTGAAAGTACTTTAAATGCTTGATTGATTTCGCTCGACTTGATCAATGCCTGATCTTTGTCGGTGGCTTTATCTGGGTGATATTGCTGTTGCAAATTTAAAAACTGTTTTTTTAAAGCTGCTAAATCTATATCGAGTGCTTCGGGTAATTGGAACAACTCAAAATGATTCATGGGAGATGAATTCCGCTATTGATAAATACGTTAAAACAGTGCGGAACACACTGTTTTGACGAAAAGAAAGAGGGGTGTTGCCAGTTAAACAGTAAATGATTCACCGCAACCACATTCACCTTTTTGATTTGGGTTGTTAAACTCAAAGCCTTCGTTCAGACCATTTTTGACATAGTCCATCTCTAAACCATTGAGATAAACTAAGCTTTTCGGGTCAACAAAAACTTTAACGCCAAGTTGTTCAAATACTTGATCATGCGTATCGACATCATCGACAAACTCAAGTACATAAGCCAACCCAGAACAACCCGAAGTTTTCACGCCAATACGAATGCCTTCGCCCTTACCGCGGTTTTGCAGGTAATTGCTGATGTGACTCGCAGCATTTTCAGTTAAATGGATCATGAAAACTCCAATGTTATTTCGTTCATCAATTAAGCTTTCGCTTTCTTGCCACGATAGTCTTCAATCGCAGCTTTAATTGCATCTTCAGCCAATACAGAGCAGTGTACTTTTACTGGTGGAAGTGCAAGCTCAGTCGCGATATCAATGTTTTTGATTGATTGAGCTTCATCAAGCGTTTTACCTTTTAACCACTCGGTTACAAGAGAGCTTGATGCAATTGCAGAACCACAGCCATAAGTTTTGAAGCGAGCTTCTTCAATTACGCCATTGTCATCGACTTGAATTTGTAAACGCATTACGTCGCCACACGCTGGTGCACCGACCATACCTGTACCTACGTTTTCTGCATTTTTGTCTAAAACGCCAACATTACGAGGGTTTTCGTAATGATCAATTACTTTTTCGCTATAAGCCATGTTGCTTCTCCAAACCTCGGGGTCAGCCTAATATTAATATGAGGGTAAAAACACGTTTTTCAATTGAGGGTTCAATGAATTAGTGTTCAGCCCATTCAACTGTTGAAAGGTCGATACCTTCTTTGTACATATCCCAAAGCGGAGAAAGTTCACGCAATTTCTCAACTGCAGCTTTGGTAATTGTTAACACGTGATCAATATCTGCTTCGGTTGTGTATTTACCAAAACTGAAACGGATTGAACTGTGCGCTAACTCATCAGATAAACCTAAAGCACGTAAAACGTATGAAGGCTCTAAAGTTGCAGATGTACATGCTGAACCGCTTGAAACAGCAACATCTTTCAGTGCCATCATCAGTGATTCACCTTCAACAAAGTTGAAGCTGACATTTAGATAGTTTGCAACGTTTTGAGTTGGGTGGCCATTCAAGAACACTTGTTCAAGGTCTTGTAAACCATTCCAAAGCTTGTCGCGTAATTTACGGATACGCTCTTGCTCTGCTTGCATAGTTTTGCCAGCAATTTCAAAAGCTTCACCCATACCAACAATTTGGTGTGTCGCTAAAGTACCAGAACGCATACCACGCTCATGACCGCCACCGTGCATTTGTGCTTTTAAGCGAACACGTGGGCTACGGCGAACGAAAAGTGCGCCAATACCTTTAGGACCATAAATTTTGTGGCCAGAAAAACTCATTAAATCGACTTTCATCGTTGAAAGATCAATTTCAACTTTACCCGCTGCTTGAGCGGCATCGACATGGAAGAATGTTTTGTTGGCACGTGTTAATTCACCAATTGCAGCAACGTCTGTTACGGTACCGATTTCATTGTTCACCATCATTAGGGATACAAGAATGGTATCTGGACGTAAAGCTGCTTGAACCATTTCAGGTGTAATTAAACCTGTACGTGGTTCTGGCTCTAAATATGTAATTTCGAAACCTTGTTCTTCAAGCTCACGGCAAGGATCTAACACTGCTTTGTGTTCGATTTTACTTGTAATAATGTGTTTGCCTTTTGAGCCATAGAACTGAGCAATCCCTTTTAATGCAAGGTTGTCAGATTCAGTTGCACCTGAAGTCCAAACGATTTCACGTGGATCTGCTTTAATTAAATTTGCAACTTGCTCACGCGCATACTCAGCTTTTTCTTCGGCTTGCCAACCATAAGCATGTGAACGTGACGCAGGGTTACCAAAAGTCCCTTCGAACGTTAAACATTCCACCATACGTTCTGCAACTTCAGGCAGTACAGGAGTGGTTGCTGCGTAATCAAGATAAATTGGACGTTTCATGTCAAATACCTGTAACCGATAGAAGGGCTGAATCTAAGCTTGGTGAATTTTGGCGTAGAGCAACAGTTTGAACGTTGTCACGCGCAATTAAATCAGCAAGCGTGATTTTTGCGAGATAATCGGCAATATGGTGGGAGAGTTCTTGCCATAAGTCGTGCGTTAAACACATTGCACCATTTTGGCAGTTGCCTTTGTGGTCACAACGGGTTGCATCAACAGTTTCATTTACAGCTTCGATAATTTCTAGCACGGTGATTTCACTTGCAGTGCGCGCAAGGTGATAGCCACCATTTGCACCACGAACGCTTGAAACTAACCCATGACGTTTAAGTTTTGCGAATAACTGTTCTAAATAAGCGACTGAAATGGATTGGCGTGCTGCTATTTCCGCAAGCGTGATCGTTTGTTCAGTTGGCTGCAAAGCTAAATCAAGTAGAGCAGTCACTGCGTAACGACCGCGAGTTGTAAGACGCATGATTCGGTACACATGGTTAGACTAGATGTCTAAATTTTATGAATTCCGACTAAAATAGTCAAGTTTTAAATTGCCAATATCAGCGTGAAAAGTGAAATATATTGGAATTATTGTATCCACGTATTATAAACAAAAAAGGCGATGAAAATAAAGCTGAATACTGCGAAGCCAATATTGATCAAGCGTTGACGCTTTTGTAGGCGATGAATACGGTTCTGATATTGCTTCACTTCCACCAGCAAAGTATTAATTTCAGTGCGTTGTTGGTCGATTTTATCCAGTAGTGGGGCAATACGTTGCTGAGATGCAGCTGCTTCAGCCTCATCGTTAAACAGGCTAAACCATTGTTTCCAGTTTGTGAAAATACTGGTGAGTGTGAGGTGAGGCAGTAAGTCTAGGAATTCTTCACCAAGTGCAGCGTCACCCAAAATGCGCATATTGGCAATGCTACGCTGATTGTTAAACACAAAAATCTTAATCAGATCGATGAGTGTGCTATTAATCTCTAAATCAATCGTTCGATCGAGTGCTTTCATATCAAACAACAAACCCTTTTCGGTAAATTGAATGTAAAAGTCGAAAAAAGGGATGTAACTATTGATTCGAATCGTAATGTTTCGATTGATTAGTTTTTGAGCTTGCAGGCGTAAAGCCGCATCATGTGTAAGGATGAAGGAGAAAAAAGTTTCTAAAACAATGATGACAATGTTTAGCAACAAATGGGGATGTTTATGTCTTTGTTGCGTATCACTCATAGATCTCTTTTTCCTTACCAGTAACGTTGTGAAACAATATCGTCTGTAAACTTGAGCATCCTTACTCAATTGTTAAAAATAATTTACATGACTTTATTGCTTTGTAGAACAGTTTTTTAAAACGATCAAGTCTTAACTTTGATATTATAAAAACATTTTTATGGTTAAATACGACATACTGTTTGTAAAGTGCTTAGGAGCAATGGTCAATGGATAACTCAAATATAGAAAATCCTAACGAAGAAGCTGAGGTAAAAACTAAGCAAAAATCAAAGAGTTCTAAGAAATCTGCGCTGGATTTCAAAAAATATACACAACAAATTTGGCTTGCAGGTTTAGGTGCTTTTTCACGCGCAGAAGAAGAAGGGAATAAATTGTTTGACTCTCTGGTCAAGGTTGGAGAAGAACTAGAATCTAAAACTGTCGATTTTGCTGACAATACGGTTGGTAAGGTGACAGAGAAAGCCAAAGAGTCTGTTACAGATACCAAAGATAAAGTAGAGAAGATTTTAGATACGGGTGTGAATCATTCATTGAATCGTATCGGCTTAGTCACGCCAAAGGATCTTCAACATATCGAACAGCTGCTTGTACAACTGCATATTAAGGTGGATGCTTTAATCGAAGAAAATAATCAATTGAAGGCCAAATTGAATAAAAAGTAAAAAAAATGCAGGTAACTCGTCTGTTTATGTCGTATTTCAGTATTTATTTTAATTAAAAGGTCTTTCTAGTATTGCGTTCTCCCCCAAAGCATTGCTATAAAGGCGTCATGGCCTTTTAAACTATAGCCTTGGATCTTAACAAACGATATTAAGAGGATATTTTTTATCATGAATAAATCAGAATTAATTGATGCGATTGCTGAAAAAGGGGGAGTGTCTAAATCGGATGCTGGTAAGGCACTCGATGCGACAATCGCGTCAATCACTGAAGCACTTAAAAAAGGTGACACGGTTACTTTAGTTGGTTTCGGTACTTTCAGCGTTAAAGAACGAGCTGCTCGTACAGGTCGTAACCCTAAAACTGGTGAAGAACTGCAAATCAAAGCAAGCAAAGTACCTAGCTTCAAAGCTGGTAAGGGTTTAAAAGATTCGGTTGCGTAATCTTTTTAAATCAATAAACGCACCATTTAGGGTGCGTTTTTTATTTATTGAATGAAAAAGTTAATTTGATCTTTATTCTCCATTCATTCGTCTTTGTTTTTCAGTTAAAATTGCCCCGAAATAAAATATTGGAATTCTTATGGAATCGTTTCGTACTCTCATTAAGGGTTGGCTTGGCAAAGTCCTGTTAGTTTTGTTTTTGACTCCTTTAGCACTTGTCGGTATAGAAGGGTATTTTAGTGGTAGCAATAAAGCAGACGTTGCGAAATCAGTAAACGGTCAAGATATTTCTAATAAAGAATTAGAAAGTGCAACCAAGAATTATAAAGATCAATATTTATCATTGGTGAAAGGTGATGAATCTCTTTTAAACTTGCCTGTTATTCAGGAAAAAGCACTAGATGCACTTGTTGCGCGTAGTTTGTTGCAACAGCAAGCTGAGAAATTGGGTTTGACTTTAAGCGATGTGCAACTTGAGCAAATGTTAGCTCAACAACCAAGCTTTCAAGAAAATGGTCAATTCTCTCAAAAATTATATGAAAACTATTTGCGTTCTGTTGGGATGACCAATCAGGCATTGATTGCCAGCTTACGCCAAGACCATGCACTTAAAATGATTTCAACATCATTGATGGATTATGCATTGGTGAGTAAGTCAGATGTGCAACAGTTAGCTAATTTGCAAACTGAACAACGTACTTTGCACTTGGCAAGTATCAAGTTAGATGACTACAAAAAAGGCGTAACTGCATCAAATCAAGAAATTACCGATTACTACAACAAGCATAAGAATGAATTTAAGCAAGTTGCCAGTGTCGATGTTGATTATGTGGTTTTAACGCCAGCATTGTTGCCTAAAACGAATCTAGTAGTGACTGAAGCGGATTTGCAGCAGGCTTATACTGCTTTTGTTGATGAACAGAAAAAAGCAATTAAGCGTCAAGTTAAGCATATTTTAATTACCACGGATGCACGTGATGACGCTGCTGCTCAGAAACTTGCCAATGATGTTTATGCAAAAATTCAGGCAGGTATGACATTTGCAGATGCTGCTGCTCAGTTCTCGGACGATCCAACTTCGAAGACTCAAGGCGGTTTGGTTGACGCTTATGCACCAGGTGCATTCTCTGCCGATTTTGATAATGCAGTGAATGCATTAAAAAATGGTGAGATTTCAAAACCTGTTAAAACGCAATACGGTTATCACATTATCGAAGCTGAATCACCAATGGTGAAGCTGCCATCATTTGAATCGGAAAAAGCGCGTTTAACCGCTGAGGTAGAAAAATCTAAAGCAGCGAATTTATTCAGTGACACGGTCAATAACCTGAATGAGATGGTTGTTGGTAGTGATTCGTTAGATGTAGTTGCACAAGAAGTGAAGGGCGCACGTATTGAATCTGCAAATGATGTGACTTTAACAACGGATAATCCATATTTAAGTGATTTGAGTGTTAAGGCAAAATTATTTAATGATGACGTGAAGAACGGTGATCGTAATGCTTCTTCAAACATCCAATTGGCCAATGGTGATACAGTTTGGATTAAGGTCCGTAATTATCATGCTGCGGGTGTAAAACCTTTAGAGCAAGCAACAGCTGAAGTTAAAGCAAAAGTGATTGAAGCGAAGGCTTATAAAGCAGCACAAGCGAAAATTGCAACAATCCTTGCTGATTTTAAAACACTACCAGCTGCACAGGTCGTTGCAAAATCACAAGTTACTTTTGAAAATGCAGGCACTTTCGCTCGTTCACAAGGTTTAAAACGTCCAATTGAACGTGCCGCATTCAGTATCCCTGCACCAAGCAAAGATGGTTTATGGTCTGCGACGACTGCTAAATTACCAAACGAATTAGTGATCGTAGCTGTTTCAAATGTGAATAGCAGTGTAGCAAGTACTTTACCAGCAGAACAGTTACAAGAGTTGAATAAGCTTTATCAACAGTTCCGTGGTCAGCAGGTCTTGGAAGACTATACTGAATACTTAAAATCACAAGCAAAGATCAAATAAGTTTGTTCTAAGCATAAAAAAGCCAGTTTGTTTAAACTGGCTTTTTTATTGGAGGCTGTAAACTATTTTTTCTGAATAAATTTAGCTTCTTCAGATTGTGGGTATTGGCTGAGTAGCTTAGTTTTATATTGATTTGCTAAAGCAGTATTTTTATCGACTTCATTGGCAATGCTATATAACTGATAAACTGCACGAGACGCTTTGGCTGAGTTTGGGTAGCGAGTCGCCACAATATTATAGTTCTGCTTTGCTGCTTTATAGTCTACAGGTTCAACTGCTAGGTAAAATTCAGCAAGCCAGAAGTATGCATTCCCGACATAAATACCATTCGGATGGTTTTTAATGAAGTTTTGCATTGGTTGAATGGCTTTTTTTGCACCGCCTTGTTTGTAGGCATCGAGTGCAACGGTGTAGGCTGCTTTTTCTAACTCGATTTGATTGGTGGTGTTGCTGGTTGTTGCTGTATTGGCTGATGGTCGATCCGCAGCGGGCTGTGCTTTAGCTGGTGCTGTTTGTTGTTGTGCTGGCGCTGTAGGAGCAATTACAGGAGCTGCTGTGTCAGTACTGGCTGTTCCAGTTGCAGCTGTTCCATCTTGAGCTTCAGCGTTTTCTTCTGGTGGATCAATTTTTTGTGAAAGTAACTCTAAGCGCTGATCAAGATCGGTATAGCGATTGGTGAGTTCTTTCTTTAATTGCTCGATCGCATTGTCATGTTCTTCAAGTTGACCACGTAACTTACGAATTTCTTCTTCAAGTTTTTGGTTCTTTTGCATGATTTCCCAGTTCAAGCTTGGGGAACCTGCAACAACATTATTGGCTTGCTGTTGGCTTAAAGAGCGTGATTCAATAGGAACATTGGCATATAAATGTGCACTGCTGAGCAGGGCAATAAAAAGTACGGAATGCTTTTTTAGCATAAAAATTCATCCATAAGTTGAAATATAAAGCTGCGGTCGAACAAGTCTTCACCTTTTACTTGCAACACACCAGATATAGATTTTTGATTAAGCCATTAAAACAGCAACTCATTTAAATGCAATAAGCATTTACAATCTTCAAGCACTTTTGAAGGGAATTGGTTGGTTATTGTTTAATGTTTAAACATAATTAAAATAAATAGATAACAAATATATAGAGATTGATGAGGAATTAGGCAGTTGAGTTGAAAACTCGCTGAAAAACAGAGACAAGGCTTGCAACTCGGATAAAAATCTCTATACTTTGTCAGGCAATGGTAGCCCTGCTGGTAGCTTCGCAATTGTACTTTACGAACCCCGCCAGGACCGGAAGGTAGCAACGGTAGTAGAACTATGATGTGCCGAAGTCATGCTGGTAGGGCTGCCACCATTTATTCCTCTGCGCTCGTTCGAGCAATCGCTTTCATAATTACCCCCATATCAAAACCACGATATTGCAAAAATCGAACTTGTTTCGCTTTGATTTTAGGGTCAGTTGCGACTTCTTCTCCAAATTTCTTGACCTTAAGCTGATAGGCTTGATCAAGCCAGTCTACTTCTTGAAGTTCCTCAGTAATCAGCTCTGCATCCAGTTGTTTTGCTTTTAATGCCTGTTTGATTCGTTGTAAGCCTTTACCTTTTCTAATTTGGCTGGCGAGCGTCAGCTCAGCGACACGTTGATCACTTTGATAATTCTGTTGTGCTAATTCTTCGACAAGGTTGGCCACTTCATCTGGATTGATTGCATAGAGATTTAGTTTGGTGATTAATTCAGCTTTTGAATAATCACGACGCGTGAGCAGGGCAAAAGCATAGGAGCGTAATCGTTGCCCAGTGAGCGTTTTAGGTTTATCGGTTTGATCTGAATTAAACATGCCTTCCTCATTAAAAAAACGCCCCGAAGGGCGTTTCAGTTTAGATTTCTAGTAAATCTGGTTCTTCTTCAATCTCATTTTGAGCTGCTTCATTTTTGTTCTTGGTGAGAAGCTGTTCACGAATGATTTTTTCAATTTCTTGAGCCATTAATGGATTCTCTTCGAAATGACGAATCACATTATTTTTACCTTGCCCAATTTTATTACCTTGGTATGAATACCAAGCACCTGCTTTTTGAACGATATCTTGTTGAACGGCTAGATCAACGAGTTCACCCAACTGGTTGGTACCTCGACCATACATGATTTGGAATACCGCTTCTTTGAACGGAGGTGCCATTTTGTTTTTAACAACTTTAACGCGTGTTTCGTTACCTGTGATTTCATCGCCTTCTTTTACTGCACCGATACGACGAATATCTAAACGAACAGAAGCATAGAATTTAAGTGCATTACCACCCGTTGTTGTTTCTGGGCTACCAAACATGACACCAATCTTCATACGGATTTGGTTAATGAAGATCACCATACAGTTTGAGCGTTTTGCATTACCTGTGATCTTACGCAGTGCCTGACTCATCAAACGAGCCTGTAAGCCCATGTGTGAATCGCCCATTTCGCCTTCAATTTCAGCTTTAGGGGTCAATGCAGCTACGGAGTCGACAACGATGAGGTCAATTGCACCTGAACGAACCAACATGTCAGCAATTTCTAATGCTTGTTCACCGTGGTCGGGTTGTGAAACCAATAGGTTATCAATATCTACACCGAGTTTACGTGCATATTCAGGATCTAAAGCATGTTCTGCATCAATAAATGCACATGTACCGCCATTTTTCTGACATTGTGCGATCGCTTGCAATGTCATGGTGGTTTTACCTGAAGATTCAGGACCGTAAATTTCAACAATACGACCCTTAGGTAATCCACCAATCCCTAATGCGATATCTAATGTAAGAGAACCTGTAGAAACAGCTTCAACTGCCAATACGGTGTTATCGCCTAAGCGCATCACGGTATTTTTACCAAATTGCTTTTCAATCTGACCTAAGGCAGCTTGTAGCGCTTTACTTTTATTATCATCCATCTCAAAACCTCAAAACTTTATTTCTTAACGACTAACCCAAGTGGATGTATTGAATCTCAACTTGTTGGGACTTGAGTATAGTGGCAGATTCTAGTTGTTTATTCTACATCTGATCTGTGTCTATGCGACACGAGATGACGCATCCAAAAACAGAAAATATTCATCCAATCTATTCATCATGATAAGACCAGGATTGTACATTTTCTTGCTTAAAACGATTGATATCACGACGATCTTTTTTGCTTGGTCGATGATCTGGTCGGGCTAGATTATGCAATTTTCGTTGTGAGGCATGCAACTCCCTACGCTCTATACTTTCTGCAGTTTCTTCATAAAGTAGTTGTGCCATTGGCGCGCCACCACGGATAGAAGAAAGTGCTTTGACAACTACGGTTTTCTTCTCAAAACCTTGTTGAATGGTCAGTTCCATTCCAATACGCACATCTCTGGAGACTTTGACGCGATCATTATTGTGATGGACTTTACCACCTTCAATTGCAGCTTTGGCAATCGAACGGGTTTTAAAAAAACGTGCGACCCAAAGCCATTTGTCAATGCGCATGGTATCCATGCTTTCTGCTTCATGCTGTTTTGGCATCTGTTACCTGTGTGTTGGTTTCAAGATAATCAAAGAGTTCAGTGAGCTGATCGAGTGCTGGGTAAGGCAATTCAGTAGAAAGTCTTGCTGCTTTGCTGCTAGAAGGTTGAAGAATACTGAACAGTTGGGTGATGCCAAAATCTTCTGCACCTTTTAGTACAGCAACTGTGTCATCAATAAAGATTGCCTGTGCTGGATCAAATGGATGCTGTTGCTGTAGTTTTTGCCAAAAGCCAACGTCCTCTTTGGCATGCCCGAGTTCTTCACTGCTGATCATAAGTTCAAAGTATGGGCTCAGTTCGACATTTTCAAGTTTGAGTTGTAAGCCTGCACGATCTGCATTGGTTAGTAACCAGCAACGATAACCTTGGTCATTGAGTTGTTGCAAGAGTTGATGACAGCCGACACGGGCACGAATTTTTTCGCGATGCTCGTACTGTAGTTGTAATACATCAACTCCAACTTTAGCCGTCCAGTACGCCGAAGAATACCAAGATAGTGTATGCTTATGCTGTTGGTAAAATTGAAATAGTGTTTGTTGACTTTGCTCAAGTGTACATTGGTGAACTTGAGCATGACGTTCAGGCAAACAATGATTCCAAATGAAATCATCAAAGGCTAAATCGAGTAATGTGCCGTCCATGTCGAACATGACGATAGGCTGCTGTAAATCTGAATATGACATAAGGTTGGTCTATGTTTATTAAAACGCTTGCCCCACAAGATCAGTTAATTTCACAACTTGTTCCGATCATGGCGCAGGCAAGTCAAATATTGTTGGAAGAATACCAAAGTTATTGTGCTGGTTGCGAGTTTAATATTCAGGAAAAAAGCGATGATTCGCCTGTAACGCAAGCGGATTTAAAGGTAAATCACTTCTTATTAAAGCACTTAGCGACAGTGACGCCTGAATTACCTGTATTGTCTGAAGAAAGTGATTATTCAGCCCGTGCAGCATGGCAACAGTGTTGGATGCTAGATCCGTTGGATGGTACTAAAGAGTTTATTCATGAGCGGGATGAATTTACGATTAATCTGAGTTTGATTGACGGTCATCAGACCATATTTGCGATTATTGCTGTGCCATGCGAGCAGGTAATGTACATTGGACATACCTCGCAATTACCGTATAAATATAGTTTCAGTCGACAAGAGTGGTTCCAATATCAGCTTGAAGAGCATGATGTGGTGGCTCCGTTGCAAATTGGTTTGAGCCATAACAGTAAAAATCCAAAGTATAAAAACTTTATCGAGCCAATCTTACAAAATCGCAAGGTAGAGCGTCGTGAAGCGGGCAGTGCTTATAAGTTTTGTATGATGTTGGAAGGGGAAATCGATATTTATCCGCGTTTCCATCCAACCTCAGAATGGGATACCAGCTCAGGACAAGCCTTGTTAGAAAGTATTGGTGGTGGCTTGATGACTTTGGATCAAAAACCATTTCTATATAATCAGCGCGAGACTGTGTTGAATGGTGGCTTTATCGCTTATCGTGATCAGCATTGCAAAAATATTGCATACGATGCGCTCAGTCGTTCTGGCATTTTAGATTGAGTGTTATCTGGCTCATGCTATAGTGAGTTAAATTAAAGCCTGTATGTGAATATGACTCTGCATTTATTGCCTAAAAGTATGTTTGAAGCAATTGATTTACTGCCAGATGCTTCAACGCCTGTAACTTTGTTTACGCGCCACTCTTTACGTGAGTTGGTGAATGGGCAAGGTTTGGCAGGTTATGATCTGCAGTTGACTGAGCAAGGTCGGGATTTGGCTTATGCTTGGGGGCAATATTTAATTCAAAATACGGATCGGGCGATTCAACATTGTATTTCCAGCCCGATTCAGCGCTGTGTGGATACTGCTGCTTTGATGATTGAAGGCGCTGATGAAACACGTAAAGCTGTTAATACCCATCAGATTGAAATTGTTGAGCAGCGTCTATTGGTTGAACCGGGCAGCTTTGTTTTGGACATACAGCAGGCAGCGCCTTATTTTCGCAAGCAGGGTGCATTAGGGTTTATTAATAGCTTTGTGAATAATGCTTTACCTGGGATGAAACATCCCATTACAGGGGTATTTGATGTATTGGAATTGCTTTATCATACCCATCCTACACAACAGAATGGTTTAAGCTTGGCTGTAAGTCATGACACAATTCTTGCTGCAATTGTCGCGGTGATCTCAGGTAAAAATCAAATTGAACAAACGGATTGGCCAGACATGATGGAAGGTTTGTTTGTATGGTTTGAGGGTGATGATTTTGCGGAAAGTCAATTAAAATGGATTTGGCGTGGTGAGCGACAAGCGTTAGAAATAAAGCAGTTTTTGAATCGCTAGCTCTGGTCGACAATAGAAATGTTGCTTTGAAATACTAAAATCAAATCGGATAATAACTCACTAATCAATAGAATTAGATTGTTGTTGATGTGAATCCAAAAAATGATCATTTGGATTCACATATTTACAGGATTGGATTAAAACCTGATTAACCACATTTTCCAATTTTTTGTCCTTCGATATTACTGAGGTTTGCTTGCAACTTGGTTGAAGCCGAACAGTGAATATTCCCTGAAATTATCGACTTATCTAAACTTAATGTTGTCGCAGCTTGTGCAATATGTATATCACCACTGACACTTGAGTTGATTAATTTGATTGCTTTTGCTTGGTTAGCTTGAATGCTGCCTTGGATAGAAGAGCTGTTTAAAATCAAACTACCACCTTTCCCGATATTTACATCGCCTTCAATTGAGGAATTATTGAGTGTGCAATTTGCACCTGCGGGAACGGTGAGGGTACTGACTGTGTTGTTCTCAATGGTATTTGTGCAGCTTGCAGCAAAACTTAGACTGCTGCATGAAAAAAGTGCGACTGCGATGATGAGCTTTCCATTCTTATGCATTTGGCTCTCCAGTTTTTGTAGGTTGATTATTGCTCAAAACTTAAATTTAAATGAATTCTAACGGTATAAAGTAGGTAGTTTGAGTGAGGGAAGTGTAGTGCTGGTGGGGGAATTCTGTTTAATTTAGAAATCTAAATCATATTGAATTACGGTAAAAGTGTAATAAATCCTGTCTTTCTTGTTTTTACGATAAATTAATTTCCCTTCCTGCTATTTAAGTTGATAGTATATATAAATACATGATTTATATTAATTTTAACCAATTAACTTAATTTGTCATTAACGATAATTTATCAAGTTTTTCTTGGGGAAGTGTGATGCAATTACAACTTAAACATTTAACGGTTTGTTTGTTATCGGCCATGATCGTCGCTTGCGGTGGTGGTGCAGATCATTCAAATGCAACAAATAATACTGAGCTGCCAAAAAATGATCATGGTGCAGGAGGAAATACCAGCCCTACGCCAGGTGATGGAACCAATGAGTTACCTGGGGATGGAACGCCAGAGACTCCAAATAATGGTTCAGGAAATACAAAACCTGAAACACCGAATAATGGCAATAATGGTTCGGGTAACACGACACCAGAAACACCGAGCCAAGGTGGAGGAGGAAATACAGAAACACCGTCCATTCCACCAGTTGTAGAAAAGTATCCAGAACCTCGTAAAAATATAATAGATGAATCGGTACTTGGTTTTTATGATTACGATAAGCTTGGACTGCCACGGCTACTGCGTAATGACTTAAATGGCAGTTTTGCTGCGATGCTGCAATTTGCACAAAGTCATGTGGTCAATCCTAAGAATAATGAAAAAGACTCAATGCCACGTCTAACAACAGAAAAAGATGCCTTGTTGTTGGTGACACCATTGGCAGAAATGGGTGATTTACAGAAGCTACAAGTCGAAATTTATCAAGGCAATCAAATACTCAGAACGGTTAAATTAAAAGAGCCGTCAAGAATTGCAACCTCTGATCAATCCAATACTGATGGGCGTCCGCCTGTGAGTTACTCTAAAAGAGCATGGACGGTTGCTTTAAAATGGAGCGAAATTCGTGCCGGTTTACATCTCCGCGTGGTTGATCCGCTGAATAATCGTAGTGGCGATTTAACTGCAGACAATATTGATTTGGCTGCACCAGGTGAACTGGTTGTACAAAATATCCGTTTGGGCTTATTAACGGACCCTCCGAAGTCAACAGGCCACTATATGTTGCTTGAACCTGCCAAAGCAGGGACAGATTATTTTCAGACTATTCCTGCTGCACGTATGATCGTGACCAAATATGAGGATTTAAAGCTGAATAAAGTCATGGTCGCAAGTGGGGTGATCTACGACTCGGCAAGTGCAACCACGGGTGATGTTTATAGTGGGGATATGCGTGAAAATACAGCTAAATCAACTTTTGGTGTGGGAATTAACTTGGCCAACTGGGGCATCACCAGTGCTTCAATGGCGAGCCAAGAACAGCCACAAATTACGCAAAGTGTTGTGGCCCATTATGCGCGCGGCAAATATAGCAACGGTGAGGCAACTCATGGTCTAAGCGGCGGGAATGGTATGCTGACCTTGATTGACTCTGTGGGTAATGAGTTTAGTCATGAGATTGGTCATCATTATGGGCTTGGGCATTATCCTGGTTCTGTTGGGGATAATATGTTTTGGGCAGCACACCATGCAGACAGTGGCTGGGGCTATATTGCGTTTAGAAATAAAATGCGTGGTAATCTCAATTGGACGACGACCAATTTAGGCGATGGTGCAAATGGTGTACCGAATTTTCTGAATAAATATGCGTATGGTTGGGATGCGATGTCTGGTGGTGCGACGGCAAGTAGCATTTCTAAATATACTCATTACACCGGCTATAGTACCTATTTAAAAATTCAGCCTGCATTTGATCGTTATGTTTGGGATGCAACTTCTCCAACGGGTTATAAAAAATGGAATGCGATAACCCGAATGATGGAAGTTGCTCAGCCTAAAACACCAAACTCAAGTAATGTCTGGTATAACCGTGCTGATGGTAATTACTTGAAACCAAAAATGTTTGGTGTGCCAGTCTATACCATCTTGGGTGGATATGATCCTGAGACGCAAGTGGGTTTGGTTTATCCTGCTGCGAAAGGTAACTGGGGTAATGTATTTGATCTACCACAAGCCAATCCGAATACAGTAACAGCAAGTTGTTGGCTGAATGTGCAGTTTGCTAGTACTAGTACAAGTCAAAATATTGCTTTAGCACCGCAACGAATGAATTCGAATAGCAATGCCAATAAGTTCCATGTCAACCTTGCACAAAGTGAAGCACCACAGCAGGTGAATTTGTATTGTAAAAAGGCCAATCAAGCAGCAGTGCTACTTTCAAGTACATCTATTCCTGTGAGTACAGTGGCTCTAGCACCAGCAGTTGAAATTGGTAAAGAGGCTGAATATTCAGCGCTTAGAGCGATTGAGCTGCCTCAATTAGAGCAGGCTTTAGTCGAGAATAAAAACAAGCCAGTTGTAAATCTTTCGACGGATGCAAAGTTATTATTTGATTCTTATAGAACCTTTAAAGATCAATTATCACCTGATGCTCAAAATGAAATAGTGCGTTATACCCAGCAGCAAATTAAGCTTTATCGACTCAATCGCTGGATCAATGTATATCGTTCGGATTTGACCAATTTAAATGCCGATGCATTAGCTGCGTTCCGTGCTTTTGTTGAAAAGTTAGAACTCAAAGGTGATTTGAATTTTGCATCAAGCACCAGTTTATTAAACAGAACCAATTGTTTAAAAGCTGAGAAGTTGGCGAATGGTGATTTAAATGCATTTATTAGTGGATCAACAGGTTGTGTTGGTGATGATTCCGAGAAATGGATTTATGATGCATTGGGTAAAATCCATAATAAGCACTATATAGATCAGTGCTTAACGACTACAGCTGGCAATGTTATCAACCTGACACCTTGTAGCAGTGCAAGTAGTCAAGTGTGGGAGCTTGATGCTACTGCGCAAGCGATTAAGCAATCGAATCAGTGTTTCGATTTGGAAGGTGGCTATTTAACTAATAATCGTGCACGTCTAATTCGCTATCGTTGTACCAGCGGTGCCAATCAAAAATGGACGATTCCAGTCGTAAATAACAGCCTCGTTCTTGCTGGTTTGTCTGCGAAGAATCTGGTATTGGCGGCTAAGGTTTTACAATCTAATCCTTAATGATTTGAGTGTTTTATCTGAAAGTCATAAATTGATGATATGAAGTCCTTAGGGGCTTCATATTTTTTATCTAGCATAGATTTTTTATAACGTTAAAAAATATAAAAGTGTACTTTTAAAATGTATGAATTTTCGTCATGATATGGAAATAAAAAGCGAAACTTGACGCAAAATTGGATAAAAAGATGTTATTAAACACAATTTATTTATGGGAACCTGAAATTTTTACAGGCAAAGTCCCAGCAGAAGATGATTCACAACAAGTTGCTTTTGAACTTCATCAGCAATATCGGAATATAGCGAGTCACGGCAAAACATTACAAGCATGGTTGGATCTGTTTTCATACAAAATTTGTGATCCGCAATATCAACTCTATTTTTCTGAACAGACGCAACAGTGGGTACAAGGAATCAAGGATCGATTTGCTCAGGGTTTATGCGCCAGTGTGCAACTGGATGTGTTAGCACATGAAGCACAAAATGATGCGGTTTATCGGGTCTTTTATGAGGCGGTTCATGAAACGGGAATTGGTTTCTATGAACCGAATTATAATGTATGGGCCATTGGTGAGTTGCAATCGCCTGAAAATGCGGTCTCAAATATGTTGCAGCCGTATTTGTTAGAGCCTTTAAAAATCAAAGAGCCTGAATCAATTTCTGAGCCAAAAAATCAATTAAATCATTTTCAAATACCACAAAGCATGCCTGAAGCGGAACAATTGATTAGTCAATGGTTTGAGCAGCAAAGTTATGCCCAGCATTTAAAGTTGGATGTATTTAATGTTGCACATGATTTTATTTCAAATTGGGGCAATATCGGACGGCCTGAACTGGCGTTGGATACAGGCTATCGTTGTTTTTTACTGACTCAAAAGCAGCTTGGTATTTTCTATCAGTTGAAAATGGTGCTTAGGAAATTAACGGTCAGCCCAATGCTGTCTTTTGCGATGGATTTTACAGATCGTTTTATTCCTGATCAATTGCAAGAGCAGTTGCCTGAACGCCTGATTTTTCGTCTACGTTCAATGGATGTGCATAAAAATACGGGGCAAAAAAATAATGTAGAACCGAGTTTTGCGTTGATGGGGCGCTGGGATACACAAACAGATATTCAGGATTTCTTTACTAACTTGGATGCTTATATCAATTTTATTTTTTCAAATCTAGGGCAAGGTCGGTTAGAAGTATTACAGGCATGGGCTTACGGTGATATGCCAGCAGATATTAAAATCGATTTGGATTTTCGCTTTGAGTTGATGATGATTGCATTAAGCCAAGATCAGTTGTATTTGCAAGAACGCTATCAACAGCATAAGGCCTTGTTGATGCAGAGCAATGCCCGAGCGAGCGATTTGGGCTTGTTGGAGGAGAGTTATATATTATGCCAAAAGCTGCTCAAGATCGTGGCAGAGGCGGGAACGGGCTTACAGCCTTATGTGAAAAATTAAAGGCAATAAAAAAGCCCGAAAAATTCGGGCTTTTTTATGTGCATCAAATTAGTTAGCTAATGCTTTAACTTGAGCGTTCAAGCGGCTCTTATGACGAGCAGCTTTATTTTTGTGGATGATGCCTTTATCAGCCATACGGTCGATTACAGGTACAGCTGTTTTATAAGCTTCTGTAGCAACAGCATAATCACCAGCAGCGATCGCATTTACAGTACGTTTGATATAAGTACGAACCATAGAACGTAAGCTTGCGTTGTGTTTACGTGCTTTAACGTTTTGACGAGCACGTTTTTTAGCTTGAGCAGAGTTTGCCACTCGTGCACTCCTTGAAAATAAGTTGGTCTGGGCGGGCTGAAGTTAAAACCAATAAAACATTAGCAACATTCACCAGCCCGTAAACAAGTGCCATATTTTGAGGAAACTAAGCCGCGAAGTCAAGTCTTGTGATACTTTTAAGTACATTTAACAGGTGAAAACTGTGCAAGAAAACGTTACATTAGCCTTAGATATTGATTGGAATAAATAAAAATGAAAATAGGTGATAAAAAGGCAATCGTCATTGGTGCTACAGGTTTGGTTGGTCAAGCGCTCATTGATGAGTTACAACATTCGGATGACTTCAATTCGATTACCGTTGTTGTTAGAAAAAAATCAGATACATTAAAGACTTACAGTAAGGTTAATCAGCTTGTTTTAGAGGATTTCTTATTACTCAATGATGAGGATGTCAGTACTTATACACATGCATTCAGCTGCTTGGGAAGCACCATAAAACAAGCAGGATCGAAAGAGGCATTTTACGCGATTGATTATGAAATCAATGCCCATTTTGCTGATTTAGTTCAGGATAAAAATATTCATTTATTAGTCGTGAGCGCGTTGGGAGCGAATACTAATTCACCAGTTTTCTATAATAAAGTAAAAGGTGAGCTGGAGAACTACCTCAAAAGCCTGTCAATTTATAAGCTATCGATCTTCCAGCCGTCACTATTAATTGGTAAACGAAGTGAAGTGCGGGTCTTGGAAGATATGGCTCAAACGATTTTTAAGCTCGTTGAAAAGACATGGACCAGACCGTTTAAATTTAAACCTGTAACGGCTGAGCAATTGGCGCATACTATGTTGCTTGCGGCACAAACACAGACAGCTGCATTCAAACTCTATGACAATTTAAGCATACAACAAAGCAAATAATGGAGAATTTCAGTGACAACGATCCCTTTCGTAACTTGTGATTTGTTAGATGATAATCCTGAAAAAGACCTACAAGTGGTAATACCCTCACTCGATGGTAAATTCTTTAAAAGTTATGGTGCGCGTAAGACCTTTGGTGGGCAAGTGGTTACTGTAAAGTGTTTTGAAGATAACTCCCGTGTGAAAGAACTTTTGGCAACTGATGGTACTGGCAAAGTCTTGGTTGTTGATGGTGGTGCTTCAATGCGTTGTGCATTGATGGGAGATTTGATTGCGGAGTCTGCGGTAAAGCATCACTGGAATGGCGTGGTGATCTATGGTTGCGTACGTGATGTCGATGCGATTGCAGAATTGGATTTAGGCGTACATGCATTGGCTGCAATTCCGCAAAAAAGTAATCGTAAAGGCATAGGTGAAGTTGATATCACATTGTATTTTGGCAGTGTGACGATCAATTCTGGTGATTATCTCTATGCAGATAATAACGGTATTGTGATTGCAAAAGAAAAACTAGTCGATTGCTAAAAGGATAGCGTTATGTTGAAAATGGTGAACCATCAATTCAAGGTTTTACAATCTGTGCTGGCAAGTGTGATTGAAGGTGGGAGAGGTGTCTCTGGTACACCATTTCCAAATCAACCTGCAAAAGCACTCAAACTCTATGAGTTCGAAGGTTCTCCATTTTGTCGTCGTGTTCGCGAAGTGATCACCTTGTTGAATTTGGATGTAGAAATTTATCCATGTCCTAAAGGTGGTCAAAAGTACCGCCAAATCGTCAAAGCAAAAGGTGGGAAACGCCAATTTCCATTTTTGATTGATGAAAATACAGGTGACCAATTATATGAGTCACAACAAATTATTCATCACTTGTTTAAACATTATGGGAACACTGGGAAGACACCGAAGAAATTTAGCCATTACCCAAAACTGCCTTATGTCTCTACTTTAGCAACAGTTGCCAATGCAGCGCGTGGTGTATGGATTAACCAGCAGATTGTTGATCGTCCTGCGCCAGTGCAATTATTAGAGCTGTGGAGCTTCGAGGCCAGTCCTTATACGCGTTTAGTGCGCGAAGTTTTGACGGAATTAGAACTACCTTATATTTTGCATAATGTCTCAAAAGAACGTTGGCAGGACATGGGACCAGCAGCTTTACGCTTAAAACCTGGAAAATATATTCCATTGCCAAATGGCAAACGCGAAAAGGTTGTTGAGGTGATGGGGAGAGATATTCAGGTTCCGTATTTGGTTGATCCGAACACAGGCGTAAAAATGTTTGAATCTGCCAAGATTGTGGAATATTTAAAAACGCAGTACGGAAAATAAGTGCTAAGAAAGCATCTCGTAGAAGATGCTTTTTTTATAGGTAGTTGTGTGATGTGAGTGTTGCTTGATTGGTCGTTTTAACGGTTTAATACCAGTGAAAAGTAGAGTGATGTGATTGATCGATGTTAAGCCAGCTGAGCAACCTATTCAAAAGTTCCAAAGAGACACCTGAGCAGTTATTTTTAAAAGAACATGCTTTGGTATTTGATGCAGAGCAGGGCGCGATTCTGAATGGCGTGGTGTTGAATGGGTTGAGCGTTCGTTTGGAATATTTTTCTAATCGAAAATTAGACCGATTTGATGATTTAGAAAAGCTATTTCGGATTGCACCACAAATCAATGAAAAGATTGACTTGGAAATTCATTCACAACGCTTTGTTGAGCGATTAGGAAATACAGAAGAAAATCTAAAAGAGTTGAAGCAAGCGATTAAAGTGTTAAATGACTATTATGTGCAGTTTAAACGGGCGAGATAAATGCGTCTGTTGTTTAACTAGAAGAAGCATTAAAAAATAAAAAAAGCTGAATCATTTGATTCAGCTTTTTCTGTAGCTAGACGAACTATTATTTTTCAATAATCGCTGTTACACCTTGACCACCAGCAGCACAGATCGAAACGAGGATACGACCTGAACCTTTTTCATTTAAGATTTTCGCAGCAGTCGCGATGATACGACCACCTGTTGCAGCGAATGGGTGACCCGCAGCTAAAGAAGAACCTTTGATGTTCAGCTTGCTACGATCAATTGAACCTAAAGGTGCATCTAAACCTAAACGCTCTTTACAGAATTTTTCATCTTCCCAAGCTTTCAACGTAGAAAGAACTTGTGATGCAAATGCTTCATGGATTTCATAGTAGTCGAAATCTTGAAGTTTAAGGCCAGCACGCTCAAGCATACGTGGAACTGCATAAGCAGGTGCCATCAATAAGCCTTCTTTCTTACCAACGAAATCAACCGCAGCAGTTTCAGAGAAAGTCAGGTAAGCAAGTACTTCGTGACCATTTGCTTTAGCCCATTCTTCAGACGCTAACAGTACACATGAAGCACCATCAGTTAACGGTGTAGAGTTACCCGCAGTCATGGTTGCAGCTTCGCCTTTACCAAATGCAGGTTTTAATTTTGCTAATTTCTCAGCAGTAGAGTCAGCACGTAAGTTGTTGTCACGGCTTAAACCCAAGAATGGCGTGATTAAGTCATCGAAGAAACCTTCTTCGTATGCTTTTGCCATTTTTTGGTGAGAAGAAGCAGCTAAAGCATCTTGCTCTTCACGTGGAATACCCCACTCAAGCGCAGTGATTGCTTGATGGTCACCCATAGATAAGCCCGTACGTGGCTCACCATTTTTAGGTGCATCCATAAGATCTTTAACATTGATTTTTGCTAAAGCTTTTAAACGGTCTTTACCAGTTTTAGCAATGTTAAGCTCTAATAATGCTTTACGTAAGCCATCACCGAAAGCGATCGGTGCATCAGAAGTGGTATCAACACCACCAGCAACACCGACTTCGATTTGACCTAATGCAATCTTGTTTGCAACGAGGAATGCTGCTTGTAAACCAGTACCACATGCTTGTTGAATGTCATATGCAGGGGTTTCTGGAGCAAGTTGTGTATTTAAAACACACTCACGAGTCATGTTGAAATCGCGGCTGTGCTTTAATACTGCACCAGCAACCACTTCACCTAGGCGTTGACCCTGTAGGTTGAAGCGCTCAACCAAACCGTTTAACGCAGCTGTAAACATGTCGATGTTAGAAGCTGTGAAATAAGCGCCGTTAGAGCGAGCGAAAGGAATACGGTTACCGCCGATAATGGCAACACGGCGCACAGTGTTTTGGCTCATGGTTTTATCCTGTTGAACAGAAGGTTTGGTTGTTTTAGCTGTAGCTGCTTTCGTCGTTGTAGACGCAGCAGTACTTTTTGTCGTACCCGCACTACGTGTTGTAGAGCGAGCACGCGTTGTTTTTGGTGTCGTACTTGCTGCTTTAGAAGATGTGCTTGCAGTTTTACGCGAAGTAGAAGCTGCTTTTGATGTATTTGACACAGTCTCTGTAGCAGAAGTCTCGACTGCTGGATTTTCTTGAGTTGTTTTGCTCATAAGGCTTTTCCAAGCATAATTGCGATATTCTTGCTACAAACATACCATATTTCCAATACTGCTGTATTGACTAGAATGACGCTTGAGACCACATTCAGGTCAAGACATCCAGACATGAACTCAAGTATGATTTGTGATGAGTCAATCAGACATTGATTTCATGCCATATCCCAACATGATTCATGTGTTTGTAACAAATTCATTTGTATGAGAGATAATAACCATGACTGATCAATACCAAGCATTTACACAATCACCTTTAGGTAAATTTGTTGTAAAAAACTTAGGTTTACCTTCGCCAGTTGCGCTAGATCGTTTTGAAAGTGCTCAACCAGTTGTAAATGGTGCAGTATTGCTTGGCGCAGCACCATCAAGCACGGTTTCTGCTGCGATTGCTCAAGTTCTTAGCAATATTCATGCAGATAGCTATGTGGGCAATAATGTTGAATTACAACAAACGGCTGCCAAAGTAGGTTTAAATCTTCGTCCTCTTAA
Organism: Acinetobacter sp. TUM15071; assembly: GCF_008980925.1. Classification (NCBI taxonomy): domain Bacteria; kingdom Pseudomonadati; phylum Pseudomonadota; class Gammaproteobacteria; order Moraxellales; family Moraxellaceae; genus Acinetobacter; species Acinetobacter sp. TUM15071. The sequence goes on from NZ_BKGB01000007.1 coordinate 116,760, forward strand.
TGCTGATGACAAAGAATCTAAATTTAAAGCGGTTGTATTTGATGCGTCTGGCATTCAAGATTCAGCGCAATTAAAAGCGCTATACGACTTTTTTAATCCAATTGCACGCCAAATCTCAAGTTCTGGTCGTGTGATCGTGATTGGTACTACACCTGAAACTGCGAAAACCGTAAAACAAGCGATTGCACAACGTGCACTTGAAGGTTTTATCAAGTCTGTTGGTAAAGAATTCAAAAAGGGTATTACTGCACAAGTGGTCTATGTGGACCAAGGTGCAGAAGCAAACCTTGAATCGACTTTACGTTTCTTAATTTCACCACGTTCTGCTTATGTATCAGGTCAGGTGATCCGCGTATCTAAAGCAGATGTGGCTGATTTAGACTGGGCGAAGCCACTTGCAGGCAAAACTGCATTAGTGACTGGTGCGAGCCGTGGTATTGGTGAAGCGATTGCGCATGTATTGGCGCGTGATGGTGCGCATGTCATTTGTTTAGATGTTCCGCAACAACAAGCTGATCTTGAGCGTGTTGCAGGTTCAATTGGTGGTTCAGTATTGGCAATTGACATTACTGCTGCTGATGCGGGTGAAAAAATCAAGACTGCTGCTGCAAAACAGGGTGGTTTAGACGTGATTGTTCACAATGCAGGGATTACCCGTGACAAAACTTTGGCAAATATGAAGCCTGAGCTTTGGGATCTTGTAATCAACATTAACTTGTCTGCCATTGAGCGTGTTAACGATTACTTACTATCTCATGATGGTTTAAATGCAAATGGCCGTATCGTTTGTGTATCATCAATCAGTGGTATCGCGGGTAACCTCGGTCAAACCAACTATGCGGTATCTAAAGCAGGTGTGATCGGTCTGGTTAAATTTACTGCGCCGACATTGAAAAATGGTATTACCATCAATGCAGTTGCACCAGGTTTCATTGAAACGCAAATGACTGCTGCGATTCCATTCGCGATTCGTGAAGCTGGTCGCCGTATGAACTCAATGAACCAAGGTGGTTTACCTGTAGATGTTGCGGAAGCAATTGCGTGGTATGCGTCTACTGGTTCAACAGGTGTGACAGGTAACGTTGTTCGCGTCTGCGGTCAAAGCTTGTTAGGTGCTTAAGCATTAGGGTTTTGAAGAGGGGTGCTTGTGCATCCCTTTTTTATAAAAATATTGAAAGGTTTATTATGAATACACGTCATTTTAGTCAGTTGCCAAAACCTTATTTAGCTTATCCAAAAGTCATTCAAGGTCTCATTTTCAAAAAGCCAAAAGGTGAAAAGGTTCTGCCACAAGTTGAGTATGTGGTGGATACACTTAAGATTGATAGCAAACATTTAGAAAGCTATAACGAGATTTGTGGTTTTAAAAATGATGGTTTCGTGCCAGCAATCTATTTGGCAGTTTTGTCGCAAAGTCTGCAAATGCACATGATGACCAGTGAAGCATTTCCATTCCCGATCTTGGGTTTGGTGCATATTCGTAACCAAATCAAGCAAACGCGCAAAATTGCTGTGAATGAGCAAATCACTTTATCGTGCAAGTTTGGCGAGCTAAAACCGCATGACAAAGGTTTACAGTTTGATTTCATCACGACTGCGAAAGTCGGTGGTGAAGTAGTGATGGAAAGTTTAACCACTTATTTATCACGCCAAAAAACTGAGAAAAAAGCGACCGAAAAAGCCAAAGAAGTGAAAGAACCTGCTTACCAGCCACAAGCAGAGTGGAATATTTCTGAAAATACAGGTCGTCGTTATGCCGTGATTTCGGGTGACTTTAACTTGATTCATATCCATGCTGTGACTGCAAAAGCGTTTGGCTTTAAACAAGCGATTGCGCATGGGATGTGGAGTAAAGCTAAAGCTTTGGCAAGTATCGAATTACCTGCGGCTTATGAGGCAGATGTATGGTTTAAACTACCGATGTTTTTACCTTCTACGGTAGAGTTTTTAACTGCAGCCGAGCCAAAACAAACAGATTTCTTGATTCGTAATGTGAAATCTAAAAAGCCACATGTTGCGGGTACAGTAAAAGCCCTTTAGTACTATCATATAATGTAAATAATCCCTGTTGTTCGCAACAGGGATATTATAAGAAACATAAATATCATAAGGAATTGAGCTTTGATTAAAGAAATTCTATTTGCTGATACGCATCATTATCATGGCAGTGTTGATGAGCGATTTATTGACTTGGCAAGCCAATTTAGCCGTCTACAAGATGCACGAACCCAGCAAGGTGGCGCTGCATTGGTGGTTTATTTCCGAGGTCAAAAAGTTGTTGATATTTATACGGGTAAGAAATCTCAAGAAGAAGATTGGCAATCCAATACTTTAGCCATGTGTTATTCAACGGGGAAAGGCATTCTAGCGACACTTGCACATATTTTGGTGAGTGAAGGCGTACTGGATTATGAGCAACCGATTGCACATTATTGGCCTGAGTTCGCTCAAAATGGTAAAGCCAATATTACTTTACGTCATGTTTTATCACATCAAAGCGGTTTATTTGACATTCGAAATACCATTGAAACGGCAACGGAAATGCTGGATTGGTCGCATATGCTGGATGTGATTGCCGCGGCGATACCACGTTTTGCTGCTGGACAAAGTTTTGCCTATCAGCCTTTGACCTATGGCTGGATTTTGGGTGGTGTGCTTGAGAAAGCAGCCAAGCAACCTTTAAGTTGGCTGATGCAACGTTATCTGGTACAACCGCTTGAACTGGATGGTGCGTATTTTGGGACACCAACATCAGAATTAAATCGTGTTGCACGTTTATTGGAAAAACCGAAAACGGCATCTCAAGCTAAACCGCAACAAAATAAAAACAGTCAACCACGTAAAGCATCCTTATCAGAACGCTTATTGGAGTTCTCTGGGCAAAATCCACAAGATTTCCAAGATGCCATGATTCCAAAAGGCATGCGTCACTTTAGCTTCTATAGTGATGAAGGTTTGCAAGCTGTTATTCCTGCGGCTAATGGTGTATTTACTGCCGATAGTTTGGCAAAAGTCTATGCAATGCTAGCCAATCAAGGGCAATGGCAGGGGCAACAACTGATTCGCCCAGAAGTGTTTAAGCAACTCAGTACGGTACAAAGCAAAGCACGTGATCGCGTGATGCCGATTCCAATGCATTGGCGTTTGGGTTATCACCGTATTTTAACGATGGGTAAACGAGCACCGCATGGCTTTGGACATGTTGGCTTTAATGGCTCAGGAGCATGGTGTGATTTTGATCGTGAACTCAGTTTTGCTTATACCCATAATTTTAATATTACCTCGGCAACAGGGGACTATCGTCTATGGGGCTTGAGCCAAGAAACACTCCGCTGTGCAGATGAAATATTAACAGGTCGAAAAGGCTGGTTTTAATTTACCTTAATTTGATAGGGTGGAATGTGGTAAATCACTGCATCATATTTGCTTTCAGTCTTGTATGCAGCAATAGTTCCACCTAACATTTCAGCCAGTTTACGACTTGGTTGATTATCCACTGCAACAGGGTATAGGAAATATTGGGCGGATATGTGAGTAGAGGCCCAACGGAATACTTCTAAAATTGCTTCTTTGGCAAAGCCTTGATTGTGGCAATCTTCCCGAATCCATAATCCCAGTTCAGGTGTTGCTGTATGCATTCGATGCACACCGATGAGACTAATAAACAGCTGATCTTGTTTACGACGTAATACAAAATGGCGATCGGTATGGTTTGTTTCGGCGATCAGCCATTGTTGCCCAAATTTTTCTTGGGCTACGAGGTTTTGAGCAGGCTCCCAAGCCATATAACGGGTTAATGTTTTTGTCACGCAAGGGTAGATATCAACAAGATCATCCATTTTAAATACAAATAAATCGAGTCTTGCCGTTTGTAAGAGTGCTCGTTTCATTGTTTGCTCATTTTGATTTCTTAAATAATTCTGCTTGAATAATGGCTTCGGTGTGGCGTTTAAAATCGTTTTCATTTAAGCCAATCAACTCCAGTTTGTAAATCCCTTCCAGACCACAGACAAACGCAATTAACCGCCATGCGATGTCATGGCTATTGGTCTCAAAATGAAACTCTCCCTGTGCTTGACCTTCATTAATCATACGCACAATTGAGCGATGCCAGTCCTGCATGGCAATATTATAGGCCCGTTTTATTTCTTCATCTTGATCAATAAGGACTTCAGCTTCATTCCATAATCTTAAATAAGGTTGGATTTGCTCAATATTTTCGCAACCGAGTAACAGAGAGAGGCGCTGTAAAGCGTTGGCTGTGTTGACCTGATTTTCAATTTCGTCCAGCTGTTGCATCAGTTTGATAAATGCTTCTGCTTTTAAATGCGAGCTGGAGGCAAAATGATGATGGACTTGTCCTGTAGATGTTTGGGCTTCAGTGGCGATACGACGAACTGTCATTGCAGAAAAACCTTCGTTTAATGCGACCTGCATCGCAGCTTGTAAAATCATTTCACGACGTTGTTCGCGGTTTAAATAAGCCATTCTTTTTTAGCACCTATGAGTACATACAAATCAGAGACAAATTAACTCAACTTTAAAAGTTGGACAAGTGTTCAATTTTGGTTATAATAACGCCAACTTGAACAATTGTCCAATTTAGAGGCATTTATGTCACGCAAGTGGTTAATTCTTGCAATCGTTGTACTGATTTATCTTCCTGTATCAATTGATGCAACCGTTTTACATGTGGCGACACCGACGTTGAGTGAGTCACTTTCATTATCCGCAAATGAATTGCTGTGGATTATTGATATTTATTCCTTGGTCATGGCAGGTCTGATTCTGCCAATGGGTGCCTTGGGAGACCGTATTGGCTTTAAAAAGCTGATGATCATTGGTGGTATCTTATTTGGTCTAGCATCATTGGCCGCTGCTTTTTCTTCTACCGCTTATGCATTAATTGGTTCTCGTGCTTTATTGGCTGTTGGTGCAGCCATGATTTTGCCTGCCACTTTATCTGCGGTTCGTAATACTTTTCTTGATGAAAAACAGCGTAACTTTGCTTTAGGTGTTTGGGCAACGGTCGGTGGTGGTGGTGCAGCCTTTGGCCCATTGCTTGGTGGTTTTTTGCTTGAGCACTTTCATTGGGGATCAGTGTTCCTGATCAATGTTCCGATTATGATTGCTGTACTTGCTTTAACTGTGTTTGTGATTCCAAAGCAGGCAGGGCAACCGAAGCAAAATCTTAACTTATTACAGGCCATTGTATTGGTGGTTGCTATCCTGAGCATGATCTATGCGATTAAAACTGTGATGCATGGTTTTAGTATCTGGTCAGTTCTGATATTCGCAGTTGGTTTTAGTTTATTGATTGGCTTTATTCGTACACAGCTCACATCAACGTCTCCAATGATTGATATTCAATTATTCAAACATCCTGTGATTGCGACAGGTGTGGTGATGGCAATTGTATCAATGATGGCCTTGGTCGGATTCGAATTGCTGATTTCTCAGGAACTGCAATTTGTGTATCAGCTTTCACCGTTGGCTGCTGGGGCATTTATTTTACCGTTTATGATTGCGATCAGTTTAGGTGGTCCAATTGCCAGTATGCTGGTCAATCGTTTCGGTCTGCGCTCAGTTGCATCGCTTGGTATGTTGATGAGTGCTTTAAGCTTATGGGGATTGGCAAATACTGATTTTATGCAGGCGAAGATGCAGGTCTGGAGCTGGATGGTTGTTTTAGGTTTAAGTGTGGAAATTGCTTTACTGGCGTCAACCTCTGCAATTATGTCTTCAGTACCGCCAAGTAAGGCGACCGCAGCAGGGGCAATTGAAGGGATGGCCTATGAACTGGGGGCGGGTCTAGGAATTGCCTTTTTCGGTCTGATGTTGTCATGGTTTTATGCTAACTCGATTGTGGTTCCAGCCGATGTACCACATAACATCATTGAACAGGTGAGTAGTTCGATTGGTGAGGCCGTTCAAGCCGCTAAGCAATTACAGCCAATGATTGCTGAACATGTCATTGCAGCTGCGAAGCAGGCCTTTAGCCAGTCGCATCGTTCGGTGTTGAATGTAGCAGCCTTATTATTCTTGATCTTGTCGATTTTTATTTGGTTCGCATTGCCAAAAAGAGTCACTGTGGTCGAGGAATAATGATTGACCCTGATCTAAATTGAGTTTAGGTCAGGGTGTTTTTAAGGAAGATTAACATCTTTGAATAAATAATAGTTTTGTTCTGTAATTTCTAGATATAAGCACAGAGGGAATGATTGAGAAGTAAGAAACTTTACTTATGTTAAGTTATCCAAATAATTTTAAGTTAATAGAGTATTGACCTGACAAAAAAATTTAAAATATTTACTTGGCGATATTTGAAAATTAGGGGGCCAAGTTAATAGAATTAGAATATTGTGTTACATTGTCTAGAGAAATTTCGAAAAAATTCTTTTTAACCCCTAAATATCAAAGTAATTGCATATGTCAAATTTTAATATTAAGAGTCAACTTAAGTTAATATTGCAGGGTGAAAAACCAAGTGTCGTATTGAACCGTATATTGATAGCGAATGTTGAATTGGATAAGCATGATTTAGCTTCTATTTTTCTTGAGGAATATTTTCTTTTAGATAGCAAAGTTTTACCACTCATTTGGCATTGGAAAAGTATTAAGTCAATTAGGGGAATCTCAAATGAGGAATTTGATGACTCTATTATGATGCAGATGAGAGAAGCAGGTTATTCCATCTAAATATTGATAGAAGACTATTATTTTTTAAGTCATCATAACTATACAACAGCAAAGAAGAATCCTCGAAAAAGATATTAAGGAATAGTTATCCCAAATTCACGTAAGATCTTACACAACTGAATCATCGGTAAGCCCATCAAGGTGGTTTGATCATCGCCCAACATTTTTTCAAATAAGCTAATCCCCAAACTTTCACATTTAAAACTACCCGCACAATGCAAGGGCTGGTCAATTTCAATATAACGCTCAATTTCTGGCAATGTCAGCTGGCGAAATTTGACTTGGTAATGTTCGACCAGTGTGGTTTCAAAGCCAGATTGCAAATGTTGGACGCTGAGCGCGGTACTGAAAAACACGGTTTGACCTGAGTTTGTCTGCAATTGTTGAATGGCATTTTCAACGCTTAAGGGTTTACCAATAAAGTCATACGGAGCATGTTCACGCCAAGCCACCTGATCTGAACCAATCACAATGGCATCTGGATGTCGCTGAGCAATCACACCCGCTTTCTCAAAAGCAAGACGTTTGGCCAAATCATCGGCATGTAGTTCACCTGTTGCAGATTCATCAATATCAGGGGAAATACAACGATAATCCAGCCTTAAACGATCCATCAGATCTTTACGGGTTTGACTGCTGGATGCCAAAATCAATTCATGTTGGTTCATTACACCGCGTATTCCACAAGGATATTCAAGGGAACATAATGCAGTACGGCATTATGGCAAGCATTCAACTTAATCGGTGGTGCTTGTCCTGCTTGATAAGCTTCGACCCAACGCGTCACACAGATACACCAGAAGTCACCTGGTTTAAGACCAGGGAAGCCTACTTCAGGTAACGGTGTAATGAGGTCATTGCCGACTTTTTGTGAGAAATTTAGAAATTCAGAAGTCATTTGTGCACACATTGTATGCTGACCTAAATCGGTGACCGCCGTGTGGCAAAAGCCATTACGAAAATACCCCGTGATTGGGTCATAACAACAACTGGCTAAAGGTTCGCCAAGCACGTTTAAACGATTAATTTTTGGATCTGGATGAATTGACATAATAATAGAAAGATTTGGTGACGCTGATTATCATAATCAAAAGTGACGGCTTCGGCAGCTTTTCTGCAAAAAAACTCACCTTTATTTCAGAGAATCATTTAAAATTGTGCCGTTTTTAAAATCAACTAGAGAGCCATCCATGAATTTTCAGCGCATGACTGATCTTGATTTAACAGGTAAACGTGTCCTTATTCGTGAAGACTTAAACGTTCCTGTAAAAAATGGGGAAATTACCAGTGATGCACGTTTACGTGCTGCATTGCCAACAATTAAAGCGGCTTTAGAAAAAGGCGCAGCAGTGATGGTATTTTCTCATCTGGGTCGTCCTGTAGAAGGTGAGCCAAAACCAGAACAATCACTTGCACCTGTAGCTGCTTATTTAAGCAAAGCGTTGGGTCAAGATGTCAAATTATTCACAGATTATTTAGATGGCGTTGAAGTGGCTGCGGGTCAAGTTGTGTTACTTGAAAACGTTCGTTTCAACCATGGCGAAAAGAAAAATAACGAAGAGCTTGCGAAGAAATATGCTGCGTTATGCGATGTATTTGTTATGGATGCATTCGGTACAGCGCACCGTGCAGAAGCATCAACAGAAGGTGCAGCACGTTTTGCGCCAATCGCAGCTGCGGGTCCTTTATTGGCAGCTGAGTTAGATGCGCTTGGCCGTGCAATGCAAACCCCAGAAAAACCAATGGTTGCAATTGTTGCAGGCTCTAAAGTATCAACTAAACTTGATGTGTTGACTTCATTGTCTACAATCTGTGATCAATTGATCGTGGGTGGTGGTATTGCCAATACATTCTTGGCTGCAGCTGGTTTTAATGTCGGTAAGTCACTTTACGAAGAAGATTTGGTTGAAACTGCAAAGCAAATTGCTGCAAAAGTGAGTGTTCCATTACCTACAGATGTTGTGGTTGCAGATGCAAGCCAAATCAACTTTGAAGATTTCCTTGGTTCATTGGCAAGTGCACAAGCTGTTGTGAAAAACGTTGCTGATGTCACTGACACCGATATGATTTTGGATGTTGGCCCTGAAACGGCTAAAGCATTTGCGGACATCTTAAAATCTTCTAAAACAATTCTTTGGAACGGCCCAGTGGGTGTGTTTGAAGTAGATCAATTCGGTGAAGGAACCAAAACACTTTCATTGGCGATTGCTGAATCTGCTGGTTTCTCGATTGCGGGTGGTGGTGATACATTGGCTGCAATTGATAAATACCAAGTTGCTGATCAAATTGGCTATATCTCAACAGGTGGTGGTGCATTCTTAGAGTTCGTAGAAGGCAAAACTTTACCTGCTGTTGCAGTTTTACTTGAGCGTGCTTAATCAGGTTTTAATTCATTGATTAATCAAAAGATAGTTTTAAAAGAGTCGATTTAAATCGGCTCTTTTTACTTTTGCACAACGTTGTCGTCATCAAAATGTCACATATCTGAAATATGCTTGTCACAACTTAACCAAGTAACTGTGGAAAGCCGTGATGAAATTTAAATTAACCCTTGCCGCTCTAATTATTGCTCCAATCATGCTGACTGCATGTGCAAAGAAAGAAGAAGCGAAAAATGCTGAACAGCAAGATCAAGCAGCTTCTGCTGTATCAACACAGACATCCCCAGAGCAACAAGCTGCAATTGATGCGATTGATAAACCGAATTTAGATGAAAATAATACAGATGTTGCTGAACACGGTGCAGCATCTGAAGTCGCTGCGAGCCAAGCGCACTAAGGTAATTGAGAAAATAAAAGCCGATGTTAAAACATCGGCTTTTTTGTATTTATGAATTAGCTTTACAGTAGAAGGTAAGCGTGGTTTGATAATCATCATCACGCGCCAGAGAAGCATTTTTACCTGTAATTGTTCCGATTACGCCTGCAGCAGCTTCGACCATTTTACCAGTTTGCTCATCGACCACACCTTTTAGTACGCCTTGGTACGCAGTTTTTTCGTCAACAACGACTGGGGCTGTGTTACGGGTACAGGTCTTTTGAGCAGCAGTTATAGCATTGTTTTTTGCAATTAGATTGGTTTTACCAATACCTGTGACTTCGTATTGATTATTTTCTTTTTGAATTGCCAACGTGTTGGTTGGTGTAGATGCACACGCTGTCAATCCGAGTGCCAAGCCACCAACTAAACTCATGATTAAGGTTTTTTTCATTACTTGTTCTCAAGTCGTTACATAATTGTATTATTGGAACATAGAATTTCTGAGCGCTTTTGCAGGTTATGTACAGTTTGTGCAGACACTCTGTAAATTTTCTCAAATGAATGATGAGTTTAGCGATGATGATATTTGTTATTTACTCACGAAATTCAATATAGACGTCTGTGACAAGCATGAATTAAGCATAGTGGAAATCATTCAGATTATGCTAATCTAGCGCCATCCTTGTGTTAGTTAGATTCATTTCAATGACGGACTCAAATATAGAGACAATTCATCAAAATATTCATCAACGTCAATCTATTGGGCAACTGATTGAGCCTGCACCAAATACAGAACAACTCGAAAAAGCAGTGCAAGCTGCATTGACTGCGCCTGATCATCATCGTTTAAAACCAACTCGTTTTGTGGTTGTCACCCCAGAGTTACGCGCGGCTTTTGGTGAGCAATTGGCGAGTGCTTTAGCAGATTTGGGTGAGACAGATTCTGCACAACTTGATCGAGTGAAACAGCATCCGTTTCGTGCACCTTTGTTGGTTTTAGCATTAACCACGATTCAAGATCATCCTAAAGTTCCACACTTTGAACAGATTTTAAGTACAGGGGCTGCGATTCAAAACTTCTTGTTGTCATTACAAGCGCAAGGCTTTGCAACCATGTGGCGTTCTGGGGCTGTGGTTGAATCGAATTGGTTGAAACAGCAATTGGGATTAAAACAACAGGATCTTATTTCTGGAATTATTTATATTGGAACAGCAGCGAAAGCGATTGCGCCAAGAGCAGAAATAGATAGTCAAGATTTTGTAAAAGTATGGCAAGTAACCTAAGCTTTGTTTTGCATGATTAAAGAAAGAAATTCGTTTCAGGATAAAAAATGACAGAGTTAAATTTTAGTGATTTAGTTGAGCCAGTTGCCGTAGATCAGAAAACAGCATTAAGAATTACGGTCTTGGGCGGTGGTAGTTTTGGTACAGCGATGGCAAATTTAGCGACCAGAAATGGTTGCGATACCATGATTTGGATTCGTGATGCTGCTGTTGCGGAAGAAATTAATCAAACGCATATCAATAAACGCTATTTACCTGATTATCCATTGGAACCTGCTTTGCGTGCAGTGGCTGACTTGGAGCTTGCTGTACGCGATCGTGATATTATTTTGGTTGCCATTCCAAGCCATTCATTCCGTGATGTGCTCAAACAGATTGCGCCGTTTATTACTTCTCAGGCTGTGGTTTCATTGACCAAAGGCATTGAAGCAAAAACCTTTAGTTTTATGAGCGATATTATTCGCACAGAATTGCCTGAAGTACCGTACGGTGTTCTATCTGGTCCAAATCTTGCCAAAGAAATCATGGCAGGTATGCCTTCAGGAACGGTCATCGCCAGTGAGTCAGAACTAGTTCGTTATGCGGTGCAACATGCTTTACATAGTGCTTTATTCCGCGTGTTTGGTAGCGACGATGTACATGGTGTTGAACTAGGTGGTGCGTTAAAAAATATTTATGCAGTTGCCATGGGTATGGGTGGGGCTTATAAGATTGGTGAAAACACCAAAAGTATGATTCTAACGCGTGCGTTGGCAGAGATGAGCCGTTTTGCAGTGAAACAGGGTGCAAATCCATTAACCTTTTTGGGGTTGTCAGGCGTGGGAGATTTATTTGCTACCTGTAACAGTCCATTAAGTCGTAACTATCAAATTGGTTTCGCATTAGGTTCTGGGAAAACACTGGATCAAGCGACTAAGGAGCTCGGTCAAACTGCGGAAGGGATTAATACCATCGTCCAAGTGCGAACTAAAGCGGAAGAGCTGGATGTATATATGCCAATTACCAATGCGCTGTATGATGTGATTTTTGAAGGTGCGCCACCAATGACCATTGCGTTATCTTTGATGAAAAATGGTCATCGCAGTGATGTGGAATTTGTTTTACCTCATCATGAAGTCTAGGCGGCTGTAGATATTTCGTACATGCTTGAAATATCTACAGACCTAATTAAAACTGTCATCTATTCGCGTTATGATGCAGCTATAAAAAATAAGGTCGTTTTATGCAGTTAACTTTAGTTCGTCACGGTGAAGCATCTCCAGCCATCAATGGAAATGATATACAGCGTCCACTTACACCACGTGGACATCAACAAGCTGAGCAAACAGGACATTTCTTAAAAGATGTGATTCAACCTGAGATTTTTGTGGTGAGTCCACTGTTACGTGCTCAAGAAACTTTGGCGCATATCAAGGCACATTTTCACGGCATTCCTGTGTTAATTTGCGATAAGATTAAGCCAGATGATGATGCCAAGGATGCGATTGAATGGTTATCCAAATTACCGTATGAGTCGATTGCAGTGGTGTGTCATATGAATGTTGTGGCACATATTGAAGAACAATTGACACACGAAGGCTTTAATCCATTTGCATTGGCCGAAGCACGTATTTATGATCAAGCTGTGATCGCGAATGGTTTGTCGACACAAAAGAATCGTTTTACACCAACATTATAATTTTTATATATCCGCAATAGGATAAGGGTACTGAACACCGATGCTGTATATATGGATGCCCGAAACCAATGGAACATGGTATTGGTCGGCAGGGGAAAATTGGTTGCAGGCACAAAGTCTTGAACAGTTGATTCAAGATTTGCAAGAGCATCATGGAAAAGAGGCTGTGGTTTATTTTCCAAGCCGAAATGCGCAATTATTACAACAACCAATGACTAAGGCACATTACAAACAATTGGGGCAAGAGGGCATCAAATATCTCTTGGAAGAGTTTGTCACCTTACCGATTGACCATATGAAGGTTGTACATCATTTTCATAATGATCAACTCAATATCTTGGGTGTTGCACAATCTACGATTGAAACGTGGCAACATGCACTGAGTCTTTTGCCGATCCAGATAGCAGCATTTTTACCAGACTTTTTGATTTTACCTGAACCAGAACCGAATCAAGTGGTGTTGCTCAACCTGTACGATCACTTATTGGTGAGAGAAAATGCATGGACAGGTAACTCTGTTGATGATTTAGGTTTGTTCCTAGAGTTTCAGGCTGCAGAAACACAGTATAAATTTGCCAACCTGAATACCAGTCAACTTGATAGCCTCGCGACTGCATCGAGTAAAGATCAGCGGACCGAATTCAGTTATCAATTTGAACAATTGTTAAGACCTAAACAGCATCCATTTAATGTTCTACCGAAATCAAAAAATGCAGAAGTGCAGTGGTCTGGTTATTGGAAAGCTGCAGCCGCAGTCCTCTTGGCTGTGATTGTGGTGCAATTGGGTTATGATGCTTTACGTTGGTCAAAACTGAAAAAAGTTGCAGATCAAACCGCAAGCCAAGCGATTGAGCAGTATAAATCTTGGTTTGGTGAAAATAGTCGCGTCACCGAACAAAATATTAAAAGCCAGTTTGAAAGCCAATTACGTATGAGCCAACTTGGCGATACGCAAGCACTTTCGCTGTTAAGTCGTGTTGGACCAATTTTGATGCAAAAACAAATCGTTGCTCAGCAGGTGAGTTATGATGCTTCAACTTTGGCTATGTCACTCAAAGCAAAATCTGCGGATGATTTACAAGGATTAACTCAACAATTAAATCAACAAGGTTTCCAAGCTGAATTAGGCAATGTTCAGGCGGATACAGTTGGCGCAATTGGGGTGGTAAAAGTAAAATAATGAAAGCATTAACACGATTACAAAATAGCTTTGATCAGAAAATTGAAGCGTTAAATGAATATCTACAAGGCTTATCTGTTCGTGAACGAGTGATGGTGATTTTTACCACCATTTTTGTCATTGTGACGGTGATTGGTTTCGCTTTGTGGAAAACGCATGCATTGGCAGATCAACAGCAAAAACGGTTAAATGAATTAAAAGATCTAACCGTGTGGATGCAGAGTAATGCGGCGACAATGAAGCCAGCAAATGATGTGGGATTGACTGCAGCAGATAAAATACAGCGAACGGCCCAACAGCAGGGTTTGGCTGTTTCTTCACAGCAAAATGGTGAGCAGATTCAGCTTGTTGCAGAACATCAGAATTATGCTGTACTGGCTAATTTTTTGATGCAGCTGTCTCAAATGGGCATCAGTATTCAAAAAATGGATATGGTCTCTAACAATAATCAGATTAAATTAACTGCAACAGTACAGTAAGCAATTAAAAACCCTATGTCAGGCATGGTGTTTTGATACGCCTATGCCTATAATATGCCTACTTGAAAATCAGTAGACTGTGATTGGTATGTTATATTCATTGGCTCGCCCTTTGTTGTTTACTTTAGCGCCAGAGCGTGCACATGAACTGACACTCTCTATGCTAGATAAGGCCCATAAACTCGGCTTTATGCATCAAAAAGTTGCAGCAAAACCTGTGACCTGTATGGGGATTGAATTTCCAAATCCTGTTGGTCTTGCCGCTGGCTTAGATAAAAATGGTGCACATATTGATGCTTTAGCTGCACTCGGTTTTGGTTTTATCGAGATTGGAACCATTACGCCGCGCCCGCAAGCAGGCAACCCTCAACCACGTTTATTCCGTATCCCTCAAGCAAAAGCGATTATTAACCGTATGGGTTTTAATAATGACGGTGTCGATAAACTGATTGAAAATGTAAAAGCTGCAAAGTTTAAAGGTGTTTTGGGAATTAATATCGGCAAAAATGCGGATACACCTGTTGAAGATGCAGTTTCAGATTATCTCATCTGTCTTGAAAAAGTTTATAATTACGCTTCTTATATTACTGTTAATATTTCATCACCAAATACTAAAAATTTGCGTAGTCTCCAAAGTGGCGATGCGCTGACAGAGTTGTTGCAAACTTTAAAAGAGCGTCAACTCGAACTGGCAAACCAATATAATCATTATGTTCCTCTCGTGCTTAAAGTCGCACCTGATTTAACAGCAGAAGATATTCAATTCATTGCTGCACAATTATTGCAATTCAAAATCGATGGCCTGATCGTAACCAATACGACATTAGGACGTGATGGTGTAGAAAACTTGCCGAATGGAAATGAGGCAGGTGGTTTGTCAGGTGCGCCTGTATTTGAAAAGAGTACTGAATGTTTAGCTCAGTTTGCTGAAGTACTGGCGGGCCAGATTCCATTAATTGGTGTCGGTGGTATTTTAGCGGGCGAACAGGCGATTGCAAAACAACAAGCGGGTGCAAGCTTGGTACAAGTGTATAGTGGTCTCATTTATACTGGCCCAACACTGGTTAAAGACTGTGTTGATGCGATGACTGTGTGAAATGAACACGCTTGATATCATCATTCTGGTCATCTTGCTCATTGGAGGGCTGAACGGTTTGCGTCAAGGATTTATCAAAGCCTTTGCGAACTTGATCGGATGGATATTCGCATTGATCGTTGGGGCAAAATACGCTGTGGTTTTGGCACCTGCGATGAGCAGTTTAAGCCAAGACCCTGTTGTGCAAAAAATTGCAGCATTTGCCTTTATTGTGTTGATCATTGTGGTGTGTACATGGATTGTGTCTGCATTACTCAATGGGCTCTTGAAAAGTCTGAAATTGGGCCCATTAAATCGTTTAGCAGGTGGTGCATTTGGTTCTCTCAAAGGACTACTGATTGTACTGATCGCAATGCAGGGTTTAGGGCCTTGGGTTGAGAGTTCACCGCACTGGAAACAGTCTAAATTTGTACAAATTCTATTACCTTATGCACCTTTGGCAACTGAATTGTCCAAAGATGCAGCAAATCAAGCTTTAAATCAAATGACATCGGAAGGCGCGTTGTTACATCGCCCTTCGACTGAAATGGACCAGTCAGAACGTGCTTCAGTGGATCAGCGTTCTGATCATTCGACGAAAAATCCTTTTTATTAATCGCTAGCTTGTCGCGAGGTTGCTATGTGTGGAGTTGTTGGGATAGCCGGTAAATCACCAGTGAACCAAATGTTATTTGATGCCTTAACGATGCTGCAACATCGAGGACAAGATGCTGCAGGGATCGTAACCTGCCATCAAGGGCGTTTATTCCTCCGCAAAGATAACGGTATGGTACGTGATGTATTCCATACGCGTCATATGCGTGCATTGCTTGGTAACTACGGGATCGGACATGTTCGTTACCCAACTGCTGGTTCATCAAGCAGTGCTGAAGCGCAACCATTTTATGTGAACTCACCTTATGGCATTACGCTTGCTCATAATGGGAACTTGACCAACGCTGCCGAAATTCATGACGATCTGTTCAAAACAGATTTACGTCATATGAATACTGATTCAGATTCTGAAGTTTTACTCAATGTTTTCGCACATGAGCTACAGAAGATCAGAACTTTAAACCCAAGCCCGGATGATATTTTCCACACCGTGTCTCGCGTACATGAGCGTTGTAAAGGGGCTTATGGTGTTGTAGCGATGATTACAGGTCATGGCTTAGTTGGTTTTCGTGATCCGAACGGGATTCGTCCTTTGGTGTATGGTTCTCGTGAAACTGAACAAGGTGTTGAATATATCATTGCCTCTGAATCTGTTGCGATTACAGCACTCGGTTTCAAAGTTGAACGTGATATCGTACCAGGCGAAGCGATTTTTATTGATTCAGAAGGTCAGTTGTTTACCAAGCAATGCGCTGTGAATCCTGAATACCGTCCATGTATTTTTGAATATGTGTATTTTGCTCGTCCAGATGCCATTATTGATGGAATTTCAGTTTATAAAGCCCGTTTAAAAATGGGTGAAAAGTTGGCTTATAAAATCTTGAAAGAATGGGGCGAACAGCATGATATTGATGTTGTGATTCCAATTCCAGATACCAGTCGTACCTCTGCATTAGAGCTGGCAAATATTTTAGGTGTGAAATTCCGTGAAGGTTTTATGAAAAACCGTTATATCGGACGTACCTTCATTATGCCGGGTCAGCAGCAACGTAAAAAATCGGTTCGTCAAAAATTGAACCCTGTAGAACTTGAGTTTAAAGACAAGAATGTACTGTTGGTCGATGACTCAATTGTTCGTGGTACCACATGTAATGAAATTATCCAGATGGCACGTGATTCTGGTGCGAAGAAAGTATTCTTCGCTTCGGCTGCGCCAATGGTGAAATATCCAAACGTGTACGGTATTGATATGCCTGCGAAGGCTGAGTTGATTGCGTCAGGTCGTACAGTCGAAGAAATCCGTGAAAACATCGGTGCAGACCGTTTAATTTTCCAAGATTTGGAAGATTTGAAAAATGCGGTTCGTACCAGCAAGGTACCTGATTTAACTGAGTTTGATTGCTCAGTGTTTGATGGTGTCTATGTCGCTGGTGGTATTGATAAGGCATATCTTGACGCACTAGAGCAAAAACGTAGTGACGCTGCAAAAAGTAAATCTGATGGCTATATCGATGTCAATATTGATGCAGCATCAGTTGATTTAACAGGGATTAAAGAAGAGTAATCATCTTAATCTATAGAAAAGCGGGAATTTCCCGCTTTTTTATTTTATGATAGTGGGTACGGGAAACTTAACTGAAACAATGTAATCGGGAAAACTTACATTGAGAGAAATGAGCCATTATTTAATTGAAAATAAGAATATTGCATGGTCAGTCAGTTTCTGTCTTATCGCAATGTTATTAACCGTCTTTATTCTCAATTTAATTTTGGGTTTAGTCGTTCATTTCTTTGATTATACACAACCGATTTGGTGGCATGTTCTTAGTCCTTATTTCATTGTAGTCCTTATTTTCGTCTTGTTTTGGTCTGTAGGTGCAGAGTTATATGTATTACGTGAGGGCGGTCACTCACTGGCAAAACAGTTGAAAGCAAGACGTTTAGTATTTGATGAAAGTACACCTGAAGAAAGTACTGCATTAAAAGTTGTAGATCAGGTTGCTAAAAGTTTTAATATTGATACCCCAGCAGTCTATGTCTTACCTGATGAGGTTGGGGTCAATGCTTTAACTGCTGGTTTTAGATCACAAGACATCGTGATCATTCTCACTTGGGGCGCACTACAGAATCTGGATGAACTTGAGCTTTATGGTTTACTCAGTTATGAGTTTAATCAAATTTTATCTGGCGAAGCTGTTGAAAATACCAAGCTTAAAATTTTATATAGTGGCTTAACAACCTTTAGTCAGTGGGGCAGTAAGCTTGCTCAAGCAGGCTATAATCCTTATGCAACCTCTTACCGAAATAAGTTTGAGACCATCTTTGTTGCAATTGGTGGGGTGATTTGGCTGATTGGTAGCTTAGGTATTTTAATTACACGTTGTATTAAATATCTCACCTTAAGTGGTCGAACTTTCCGTAATGACCTCAAGACTATGCACTTGATGAATAACAATGCCAATGTGCAAACCTTATTACGGATTTATGTGCATCATTCCGGTTCCCAGATTCATAGTGCCTACTCTGAATCGATCTCACATATGTGTTTTGCCAACTCACTGAGTCCGCAGAGCTGGATGAATATTCATCCCAGTATTAAAGAGCGAATTTACGAATTAAATCCAACTTTGTTGCAAGATCTACAATTAGAAAATCTACGTAAGCTTCGTAATCGACCACTGTTCAGCTTATTCCGCTCATTAGAGGAAGAAAGCGCGGATATGACCATACCATGGAGTTCGCCTCAACCGTTGCCGTTATTGCGTTTATCCCCGATCAGTTTTGCTTTGAATGATGCAATTAAACCGCTTAATCCTGAAATCCGTAAGAATAAAAAGCGACCGGAGTTGATTCAACGCGCGATGCAGACCGCAACCGGTTCTCGTGAGGTGATGGTTGCGATTTTGATGATTCGTCAGTACCGTGAATTTATTCCACAAGAAGCACCTGTTAGCCATGCGATTGTCGATGCATTGTTAAATCTGGATGGCCGTATCCATGTTCAGATTTTCCATGATGCCTGTAAAAATATTGGGCATATGCCAACCAGTATTGCGCGTCAGTTCCTAACCAAGCTGGCTTGTATTATTCAAGAAGATGGCGAAGTTGGTTTGCTTGATGCATTGTTATTGGAACGCGTAAAGCAGGAACTGAATTTAATGCCTGCGCATTTGCCTGCGGCTTTTGAAGATGTCAAATCTCAGATTGTACATTTGATCGATGCATTACTGCATGTACAGCAAATTAATAGTCCAAACCAGCTCGAAGTTCGTGAACGTATCTTGCAGATGCTTTTAACTGAAGATGAAATGCAAACCTATGCAGATATTTCAGATGAGCCATTGGACTTGGCAGAAATCTTAAATGATGTCTCAGGTTTATTATTGCGTGACCGTCTCAATATCTTGTCAATTGCTGAAAGATGTCTCTGGAATGATCGGATTATTACCCAGGATGAGTTAGATGTTTTGGAGCTTTTGTATTGGCGCTTAGGTTTCGATACCCATGAAGTGGTCGAACAAATGCAAAAGAAAAACAGTCTGATGATTATTTAAGAGCAGTTGCTGTATTGGTCTGAATCTTTTTGCGAAAACGTTACCTGACAATCACATAAAATGCTTAGATTTCAGGGTAAGCTTGCCATTTATTTTTATTCTTGTATTACGTACTTTTGAGTAAGTTATGGAACATATTGAAATTTTAAAAGCCTTATTTTTAGGTTTTATTGAGGGTCTTACCGAATTCTTACCCATTTCAAGCACAGGTCATTTGATTTTATTTGGTCATATGATTGACTTTCATTCAGATGATGGTCGTGTTTTTGAAGTTGTTATTCAGCTTGGTGCGATTTTGGCTGTATGCTGGTTGTATCGTCAAAAGATTTTTGACTTGGTCAAAGGTTTCTTTAGTGGGGATGCGGAAGCACGGCACTTTGCTTTTAGTGTCTTACTCGCTTTTATTCCAGCAGTCGTGATTGGTATTTTCGCGGTTGACTTTATTAAAAGCGTTTTGTTTAGCCCGCTTGTGGTAGCAGTTGCTTTAATTGTCGGTGGTTTGATTATCTTCTGGGTCGAGTCTAAGAATTTTGATCATAAAACGACAGATGCGACCAAGATTACTTATAAACAAGCATTCTTGGTGGGTTGTGCACAATGTGTTGCGATGATTCCGGGGACTTCACGTTCAGGTGCGACCATCGTGGGTGGGATGTTCTCTGGTTTATCTCGTAAAGCAGCGACAGAGTTTTCGTTCTTCTTGGCGATGCCAACAATGTTGGGCGCAGCCGTATTTGATTTGGCACGAAATGCAGACGTCTTGACACAAGACAATATGCTAAATATTGCTGTTGGTTTTGTCGCAGCCTTTATTTCAGCATTATTGGTGGTCAGTGCCTTAGTGAAATTTGTGGAACGCCATACCTTACGAGTATTTGCTTGGTACCGTATCGTGCTGGGTATTATTCTGTTATTTGTCTTTTTATAAAAATAAAAACATCTCCCTTTTGGCAACTGCGAAAAGGGAGATTCTCAGTTAAAATTCCCTTTCTTTATTTTAAATCCTTCAGATCTGGTTCGATAGCACGATGACAATAGCGAAAATGAATGCTCGAGACTTAATTATTGATTTGCTGTTAGGACTTCAAGGCCGAGCGATTTCAATTAAACAAATCATTATTGCGGCGCGGCTTTTTGCAATCAGTGAAAATAGCATTCGTGTTGCTGTGACACGATTATCCAGTGATGGCGTGATTGAAGCGAGTGAACGTGGGGTGTACCAATTTAGTGTCCAATCACACGAATGGGCAAATGTCATGCTCAATCGTAAGCATGGTATTAAACAAACCAAAGTATGGGCACATCAATATTTAGCTGTTTTTACAGGTGAACTTGGGCGGGTTGATCGTACTGCATTAAATCGTCGTGAAAGAGCATTAAAGCATTTTGGCTTTAAAGAATTAGAGCAGGGCATTTATATACGCCCTGATAATTTGGTCATTACATTTGACCAGCTTATTTCAGAGTTAAAAGCTTCGGGCTTAGAAAATAGTGCCAAGATCTGTCAAATTGGTCATTTTGATGCACATACTTTGGCGCTCATCCCCGCACTTTGGCCCACTCAAACCTTAAATCTTAACTACGAAAAATATAGCCAAATGATTCAAAAATGGCTGTCGACTGTCGACCAGCTTAGTTTGGAAGACGCAGCGCGAGAGTCTTTATTATTGGGTCGACAAACCATTTCCTTATTGATGAATGATCCATTATTGCCAGAAGGTTTTGTTGATGTGCAACTTCGCGAGCAATTTGCGCAGAGCGTACAACAGTTGGATCAGACAGGTTTGGACGCATGGCAGAAGTTTTATGAAAGTCGTCTTGAGTAAATATTCATTACAAATATTACAATAATTTAAATTTTAATTTATTGACAGAAATATTACTAAGTTTAGAATAAAAATATAAATTGTGTAGTTTTTAAAATAAGACAAATACGGGATAGGGATATGAATACACGTGTAGCAATTAGTGATTTATTCTCGCGAGAGGAAATTACTGAGTTAACAGCCAAGTCTGATGCGCATGGTAGTTGGGCTGTATTTTCGACATGGGCAGTTATTGGCGGGACTTTTGCCGCAGTAGCCAGTTCTTGGGAATATTTACCTGCTTGGGGTAAATTACTGATGTGTGTCGCAGCCTTAGTTATTTTGGCTGGTCGTCAGTTGGCACTCGCGATCATCATGCATGATGCTTCCCATCAAAGTTTATTTAAAACCAAATGGTTGAATGATACCTTGACCGATTGGTTATGCGCGCGTCCGATTTGGAATGATTTACATAAATACCGTGCTCATCATATGCGCCATCATAGTAAAACCTCAACGGTCGATGATCCTGATTTATCCTTAGTTACCGGTTTTCCAACCACGAAAAAATCCTTAATGCGTAAATTTGTGCGTGATCTTTCAGGTGTAACTGGATTCAAGTTTGCAGTTGGTCGAGTGTTGATGGATATTGGAAAAATGGAATGGACGGTGTCGAATGATCGTCGCTGGATTTCTCAGGAAGGGCGACACTGGACCGATTATCCCAAAGCATTCTTAAAGAACAGTGGCGGTGCAATTGCAACCAATGCAGCTTTGTTTTCAGCCTTATGGGCAGCAGGCCACCCTAAACTCTATGGGTTGTGGGTATTGGCTTATTTAACGCCATTCCCATTATTCCTACGGGTTCGTTCAATGGCAGAGCATGCAGGAATGGAGACCAGTCATAGTGCTTTAACCAATACCCGTACTACCAAGGCGGGTTACCTTGCTCGAGCTTTGGTTGCACCGATCAATGTTAACTATCATAAAGAGCATCATTTGATGGCTGCGGTACCTTATTTTAAATTGCCGAGAATGCATCAGATGCTACGTGAACGTGGACATGTATCTGCGCCACCGACGTATTGGCAAGTCTTAAATGAGCTATCGGACAAAGCGGATTAAGCAATGGATTTTGGCTTTCTATTTTTGAATCAAAGCCATTACAACACCAATAACTGGAGAAAACATGGCTGCAAGTAAAGAAGAAATCATGGAGTTTTTGGCGCAAGAGTTTCCACAGGCGCTCCAGAAGAGTGTGATTGAAGAGATTACTCCCAAAGGGGCGCAACTGCTGTACCAAGTGGATGCGAGAGATTTAAGGCCAGGTCAAACCGTTTCTGGCCCAACCTTAATGCTGATTGCAGACTATGTGCTTTACATCGCCATTATGGGACATCTGGGGTTGGTTGCGATGGCGGTCACAACCAATATGACGATAAATTTTTTTCGCAAACCCAATGGAAATCGAGATATTCGAGCCGTCTGTAAATTGATCAAGGTTGGTAAAACCTTGGTCACAGGAGAGGTTTGGCTATATTCTCTGGATGATGAAGAGCCTGTTGCACATGTGATAGGAACCTATGCGCTTCCACCGCAACAGAAAGAAGATTAGCAAGGGTATGCATAATTTGTATTTGGAAGTGAATCATTTTGTTGGTAGGTGAAAATTATCTTGCATTGAAAATCCTTTAATGAAGCGCCTTTAAACGTTGATTGACTGCAAATACATGAAAAAAACAAATCTCGTCATAGGATAATTGTCACCAATCAAGTGTGATAAAGGAATAAGTCTTATCGGGAAGAAAGAGATGATAATTAAAAATGGTTTAATTGCTTTGGCATTATTCGGATTCGCTGCAACAGCGCAGGCGAAGCAAACGGTTTGTGTGTTTGATCCAGTTGGTAAATCGGGTGATGCATTTGCACTGGCAAAAGACTATGCATTGGAAGCAAAAAAGTGGGGTGCAGAGATTGATTTGCGTGCCTATGTCGATGAGCGTGTTGCTGCAGAAGATTTAAAAGTAGGACAATGTGATGGTGCAATTATCAGTGGATTACGTGGTCGACAATTCAATAAATATGTTGGCTCATTGGATGCTATCGGCGCATTAACAGATTTAAAAACGGCGATTCTTGCTTATCAATTGCTCTCTAAACCACAAGCGGCAAAAAGTATGCTCAATGGTCCTTATGAGATTGCAGGGCTAGGGACGATTGGTCCTGCCTATTTGTTTGTTTCTGATCGAAGTATTAATACCTTAGCTAAGGCGGCAGGCAAAAAAGTAGGTGTTTTTGCTTATGATGAAGCTCAACCGAAATTGGTTGCACAAGTGGGTGCACAAGCGGTTTCAGTCGATGTGACCAATGCAGGTGCAAAGTTTAACAATCATCAGATTGATATTGTGCCTGCGCCAATCGTTGCCTACAAACCATTTGAGCTATATAAGGGATTGGGAGATAAAGGTGGCATTGTAAAGTTTCCACTGACACAAATCTCAGCGAATTTCATCATTCGAAAGGATAAGTTTCCGGAAGGATTTGGGCAAAAATCTCGTGAATGGGTCGCTGGGCAACTTGGTCGTACTTTTAATATCATTTCAAAATACGAAAAAGAAATTCCTGCCAAATACTGGATGAATATTTCACCTGAAGAACAAGTGAATTATATGAAAATGATGCGAGAAGCACGTATTTCACTGACCAAAGCAGGAATCTATGATCCTAAAATGATGAACTTTTTGAAAAAGGTTCGTTGTAAACAAAATCCAAATAGCTTTGAATGTGCGCTCAATGATGAGTAAAACATGATTTAAAACGATAAATGAACCCTCTTTATTAATTGTAATTTAGAGGGTTTTTTATGGAATGATGCTATTTAGTTCTTTAAAAAACATAACAACATTTAAGTATGCGAAATAGTGAGAACATGCTAAAACTAAATCTGTTCAAATTCATTTGTTCTGACTGTTTCTTACTTTTATGACCATACCGCTCGACTTAACACCTTTATCGCAAATTGAGTCAAATCAAGAACATATTTTAGCGATTAAACGGAATGACTTATTGCCTTTGGTGAATGATCCGAATCGTCTGAATCATTATGCTGATCATTTGGTACAGGCTCAGAGTGTGTTACTGAATGGCGTTGATCCAAAGTTGAATCAACAGCTCAGTGAGGTCATTACACAGATTATTCAGCAATTATCGCTTTCCAAGAAGCATTTAGGTAATCGACGATTTAATGCATTGCAAAAATGGTTAGGAATTGATGTCGAATATGATGCAGGACAAGTGAAATATGTTAAAGACTTAGATCGCCTGATTAATGAGGCAAATTATTTAAGTCAACGCTTGCAGATTGAGATTCAAAAATCCCAGTCTCGGTTGCAGCAGGCATTGGGTTTACGAGAGCAAATGGCTGCTTATATTGTTGCTGCAGACGAGTTTTTAAAGGAATATCCTCAATTTAGCAAACAACAGGTGCTTGATCATTTTGTTGAGCGATTATCTAAAAAAATCTATACATTGCAGACTTTACAGAGCAGTAATGATATTGCGATCAAACAGATGCAGCTGTCCCAACATTTATCTTTTAGTCTTTTAGATCGTTTTAAAGAGGCTCAACAAGTATTGATTCCAGCTTGGCAATATCATTTAAAGCAAAGCCGTGAATCAACGTCGAGTGTGACGATTGAGCAGCTAGACAAGAGCCGAGAAGAGTTAATTCAAAATTTGAAAAAATCATTACAGAAATAAGAGGGGAATCTTATGTCCGATTCAGAATTGATCAAATCATCAAACGAAATTGAGCTGAAGCCAGAACAGCGCTTCGCACAATTGAATTTAAAAGAGTTGGGTTTGCAACCGCACGACTATGCTGAAGTGATGGACGCGCATAAAGAACTGGCTGAAATCAGTAGCACAGCTGTCGCAGAATACGGTAAAAATATTGCCAATAAGACTTCAACCTATACCGATGAGTTGTTGAATCTGGTACAGAACAAAGACCTTGATGCAACTGGACAAAAACTCAATGAAGTGGTGCAAGTCGCTCAGCAGTTAAATACTTCAAGTATTTTAAATAAATCTAAAAGTTCAGGTTTTTTTGGTGGCTTATTGAGTAAGTTCAAGAATGCGAAACAAAATTTTGATCAGCATTTTAATACCACTAAAGAGCAGATTGATGTATTGGTCAAAGAAATTGAAAGCTCACAATCAGGCTTAAAAGCACGTGTTGGGACATTGGATAAAATGTTTGATGCGGTGCAGGATGAGTATAAACAACTAGGGGTTTATATTGCAGCGGGCCAGTTAAAGCAACAGGATATTCAACAGCAAATCACGACTCTGACAAGCCAAGAACAAGATCAGCAGACCACTCAGCAGATTTATGATCTCAATCATGTGGCAAATAATCTTGAAAAAAGAGTTAGTGATCTTCATGTTTTACAGCAGTCTGCAATGCAGACTTTACCGATGATTCGGATTATCCAGTCGAATAACTTGATGTTGGTAGATAAATTTTACGCGATTAAAAACATCACATTACCAGCTTGGAAAAATCAAATTAGTTTGGCAATTTCGTTGCAAGAGCAAAAGAATAGCGTCCAACTTGCGAAAGCCATTGATGACACCACCAATGAATTATTACGTCGTAATGCTGAGTTATTGCATCAAAACTCTGTAGATACGGCAAAAGCCAATCAACGTTCCGTGATCGATGTTGAAACCCTTGAACATGTACAAAACACCCTCATTAAAACAGTAAATGATGTGATTCAGATTCAGAAAGAAGGGATGCAAAAGCGTGCCGAAGCAACAACTCGTTTACGTGCTTTGCAAGAGAATTTGAATCATCTGGTGCTTGAGAATAGCCAACCACCTAAATCTTGATATTGCTAATTTTTGAAGGAAAGATCATTGTCACCCATAGAAGACTTTAGTGTACAACCGATTGACCAGCGTTTAGATGTGTTAAAAAAACGTCAGCGCAACTTAATGATCTGGTTTTTTCTGACCAGTGCATTCATCGTTGTTACAATCGCTGGTCTGTTTTTGCAAAAAGAATTTATCTATCGTTTCTTTGATCTTTCTGTACATCTACAGGCTTTAGATTTGCCTTATCATGTACAGGATCTTGTCCCGTTTAAGCAACCTGTTGATTATCTTTTTAATCTATTATCATGGTTTGGCTGGCTGTTTCTCAAACTTTTTGTCTCATTTATTGGTGCTTTTTTACTGCTCAGTTGGGCCAAGAAATTTAAATTTTTTCAGCAACGTTTTCAGGCATGGACACAGCGTATTTTGGCGTGGGTGATTTCATTTATTTTGCTTTGGTCTGGTATGACCTACATCCAGTATGACTGGAAAGATGAAACCAAGCAGGCTTATCAGCAGTGGATGAGCTATCAAAATAATATTGTTGAAAGTCAGATTGCACAAGATTTACAGCAGGCCAATATTTCATCGACTGAAAAAGCCTATGTCTTGGCGCAAGTGGCCTTATTGCATCAACCTGTCGATCGCAAGACCGCTAATGTCTATGTTAATCAATTAATTGATGCCGAGAAAAGCAATCCAACTCAATTTAAAGCGTATGATTTTAAGCCAGAGCAGTTGTGGGTCATGCAACAGCAGCTTTACGGTAAAAGTATTACCTCAATCACACAGCCTTTAGACCTGCGTGCGCAGCAAGCTGAGCGTATTTCTCAGATTGTGAATGTCATTTTATGGGGCTTGATTGTATTAGCTGTTGCTTTAAGCACAATTTTATATGTACTCGCTAAACATTTGAAAAATCGTCGTGTGCGGATTGGTCAAAAACTGGATGTCTCTTAATTTTAAGTTCGGTTTATCCGATCAAACTCATAAAAACATACTGTTTTACCTATTCAGTACTTTTGCGTACTATAGCCTCATTGAATGAATTTAGCCGATTTGAACGTCTTAGAATTTGGAGTAATACATGTTAGATCAAAATATTAAAACTCAATTAAAAGCTTACTTAGAACGTTTAGAAAGTCCAATCGAGTTGGTTGCTGCTTTAGATGACTCCGACAAAGCTGCAAAAATCAAAGAACTCGTGACTGAAATTGCAGAACTTTCTGACCAAGTTACGGCGCGTTTTGACGGTTCAAACGCTCGCCGTCCTAGTTTCGGTGTAGCCAAAGCAGGTGAACAACCACGTGTGTTCTTTGCTGGCTTACCGATGGGACATGAGTTTACTTCTTTGATCTTGGCATTATTACAAGTGTCGGGTTATGCCCCTAAAGTCTCTGATGAAGTACTCACTCAGATCAAAGGTTTAAACTTAACTGCAAACTTTGATGTGTTTGTCTCGTTGAGCTGCCATAACTGTCCAGATGTGGTTCAAGCACTTAACTTGATTGCGATTAATAATCCAAATACCACAGCAACCATGATTGATGGTGCTTTCTTCCAAGACGAAGTTGAAGAACGCAAAATCCTAGCCGTGCCAATGGTGTTCCAAGACAACCAACATATTGGTCAAGGTCGTATGACTTTGGAAGAAATCGTAGCCAAGTTGGATAGCAACTCGGCTGAGAAAGATGCAGCAGCAATCAATGCCAAAGATGCATTTGATGTATTGGTGATTGGCGGTGGTCCTGCGGGTGGTACAGCAGCGATCTATGCGGCACGTAAAGGCATCAAAACGGGTATTGTGGCTGAACGTTTTGGCGGTCAGGTGATGGATACCATGGACATTGAGAACTTCACTACTGTTCAAAAAACTGTGGGTCCTCAGTTCGCTCAAGACATGGAAGCCCATGTCCGTGAATATGGTGTGGATATCATGAACTTGCAACGCGTCAGCAAGATCACAGGTGCAGATCAAACGGCCAATGGTCTGGTTGAAGTTGAACTGGAGAATGGTGCCAAACTTGAATCGAAAACCATTATCCTGTCTACAGGTGCACGTTGGAGAGAAATGAATGTTCCGGGTGAAGCAGAATACCGTACTCGTGGTGTGGCTTACTGCCCACACTGTGATGGACCATTGTTCAAAGGCAAACGTGTTGCGGTGATTGGTGGTGGTAACTCAGGTGTCGAAGCTGCGATTGATCTTGCCGGTATTGTTGAGCATGTGACTTTGGTTGAGTTTGATACCAAACTTCGTGCTGACCAAGTATTGCAAGACAAATTAAATAGCTTGCCAAATACCACGGTCATCTTGAATGCCTTAAGTACTGAAGTGGTTGGTGATGGTGCTCAGGTAACGGCATTGAAATACAAAGATCGTGCTACTGATGTAGAGCATAGTGTTGAACTTGCAGGGATCTTCGTACAGATTGGCTTATTGCCAAACACAGATTTCTTAAAGAACAGTGCAGTAGAACTCAGTAATCGTGGTGAGATCGTGATTAATGATCGCAACGAAACCAATGTCAAAGGCGTATTTGCTGCAGGTGACTGTACGACAGTCCCATACAAGCAAATCATCATTGCCACAGGTGAAGGTGCCAAAGCATCGCTGTCTGCCTTTGATTATATGATCCGTTCTGGCGTATAAATGATTTGATTAAAAAAAGCCCCAATTGTTTGGGGCTTTTTTACATTTAATTTTTCGGTTTATATAAACCATGATCCACTAAATGCTGGCGTAAGATACGACGAAGTTCTAACACGGCCTCAGGTGTTTCCTGAATAGAGTGGCCACCAGTGAAAATCTTTTCAGAAACAGCACCATCTAAATGTGCACTTTTATATGGAACAATACCATCAGTAATGACATTTGGATCATCACTCTTGGTAATGTTACCCATAATAGAATGGAACACGAGGTCTTTTTCTGGTGGGATACTGGCAGTTAACTCCATAAACTTAGATTTTTTACTGAGATCGCTTGGACCATTTTGAATTACATCATTGGTCAGAGTTTTGACAAAATCTTTAAGATCCATGTCATCGCTGGTAAGAGTATCCGCTAGAGTGGTTAAGAAGGTTGCAGGAAGTTTGATAATCTTTCGTGCCGCCAAAGTAAACCAACGATCAGCAAAGTCAGTTCCTTTATGTGGAGCAGCCAAGAAAATAGCCCGATCAAAATTAGTAATTGGTTCCATTTTAAGTCGTTCACCAATTACGGGATGCTTACGCAAACGTGCTTGCTGGCGACTATTCATCATGGTCAGAGCCTGCTTAGAGATATCTGCATTACTGACTAAAAGACGGCTGATAATACCTCCCATACTATGACCAATTAAAACCGCATCTTGAGCTGCTGCATCTTTGTTATTCAATGAGCCAAAGGCTTGTTTTAAAAGTGCGTAAATCTGGAAACGACTTTCCAAGATTGGCATATTGGTTGAGTAGAACACTTGCCAAACTTGGTAGTGTTCACGCAGAACGGCATCACCCATAATATCATTGGTGACTGCAATCCATGCCTCAGGGCTGCTGGCAAGACCATGTACCAATACAATCACTTTCTTGTTTGGATTGTAAGGTTCAAGCATGTATAAATGCGGCATGGTGAGATGCTGATCACGATCGATTAAGGTTAAATAGGCTGCTGCACCTAAATTATTTTCAGCTAACCAAAGACCATAAGGTGCCGAGAAGTTCGCGGCAAGTGAATATTCTTTACCTGCAATACTGACTTTCTCTACGCTATAAGGGTCATAAACCTTTACTTCAAAGTTTGGGTTATTTAAAACATCATTAATCGTTGCCGCTGGATTCTTGGGTTGCGCAATGATGGTTGCGGCTAAATAGCGTGCTTTATGAATATTAGGGTTAAGCCCATTGGGATAGCTATAACTTAATGGATCAAGAATATATTTATTTTCACCATGAGTGGCATCTGTCGAAGGGAAGACAGCAACGAAATCCGAGCCGAAACCGTCACGACGGTTGATTGCTCTTAAGCCTGAAAAGTTCATGTTATAACTAGAAATAAATTTTTCCAGTTTCATATTTTGAAGTCGTTGATAGGACTGAATATCAATCGTATAGATACTTTTACCAATCTGAATGGTCGGTGCTATGATCTTGGATGGATTTCTAAGACTATGCACATTTACCAATTTAGTTAAGGCCTGATTATAGAAGTCTCGAATCTGAACCTGTCTATTATCAAAAATCCGTTCTTGTGGCTGGCGAGCAGTTTTAAATAAATAAGCATAGCTATAGCGGATACTTTTATCTAAAGCTTCCAGTTCTTGGTCGAGGCATTGCTCATAGGTCTTTTGGATTGCTTTTTGTTGTTCTTCAGCTTTATGTTTAGTCAGCTTGCTGATTTTGCATTCAGAGGAATCAGAAAGTGCCATTGCCTTGGAAAGATATAGTTCACTGGCAGTCGATAGTAATTGTTCATCTTGAATCTGTGGGATTTTATGTAAGTCAGCAATACACTCATTTGGGGTCTGCATACAGACTTTAGCTTCTTTGCCTGACATTGAAAGTACATTTAGACTGGCTTCGCTGAGCTTCTTTTGAGTCAGAATGCTGTTACGTTCGTTGGCAATTGTGACATTGAGAGCTTGTTGTTTGATGCTGACAACTTGGCAGCCACTCATCACGACAGTGCTTAGGAGAGAGATAAAAAATAAACGCTTATTGGGTGTAAATGCTAGCATGATATGTCAGCAAGTTCGCTGGAAGATTGTAGCTATAATACGAAAATAGAATGTTTTTTCAATGACTGATAAAAAAATAGACTGTACACGACAGTCTATTTTTTAGAGCAAAATTTGTAAACAATTAGTTTAAAACTTGCCACATATTCCAGCGTTTTCCAGTTTCAACTTCTTTGATTAAGCGATCAGTGACTTCCGCTTCATCTGGATAGCTCACTTTATAATTCTTTAAGGTTTGAATCGCATTTTTCTTTTGCTCTAACCAAAGGTAGTTATTTGCAGCAGAAAGATAAGCTTCTTGTACACCACCTTTCATGGCTTTATCTAAATATGGAATCGCTTCACGCTGACCGCCACCTTCAGATAAACCAAAACCAAACCAGAAATTAGTTTCTGCATCGCTTGGGTTGATAGCAAGAATACGTTGAGCATAAGTCAACGATTTTGAAGTATATGCGGTACCCAAGTCGAGATTACGTGCCATTACACTCGCTTTGAAAGCACGTGTTAATACGTCAAGTGAAGCATTTGGCTTTTCAGCTAAAGCATCTAGTTTTTGTGTCGTTTCTTTCAACTTCACTTCATAGCCTTTACGTTCTTGACGCTCAGAGAAACGAGGTGGGTAGTGACGTGCTTTACCTTCAACCAATTGTAAGAAATCGTCGATTTCAGTCACATCAACTTCATTGTCACCAGCAAGAACTGCATATTTCATGCTGCGTTGTTTGCTGTCGATTGTTGGAATAATAAGTTTGTTGACATCAAGCGTTGTAGATTTTGAAGGGTCACTTTGTAATGATACCACCATCTTCGTTACAGGTTGAGCAGTTGCATCTTTAATCGCAACTTCAAAACTTGGTGGTGCATCATACTTGATTGGATTTAAAGCATAGAAAGCTGGGGTTGGATCTGGTTCCTTGAACACAAATGGTTCAGCAACCTTATCTTTTTTTGCTGGGGCGATGCCACAGGCCGTCAAAAAAGAAGTTGAAAGTACAAGTAATGCCAAAGGCTTAAAATTCATGCTTTACATCCATTAATTTTAGTTAAATGAGAAGTAGATCGTTGGTTTCAACAGTCTAGGAAAAGCAAAACCAACTTGCAATGATAAGCTTGTTACATTTCTTATATATTGAATTATGTTGCTGAAGTTTTGTTCTGTGCTTCACACTCACGTCTAACTTCTTCAATAATTTTAAGTTCTTCTTTACTCAACGGTTGAGTTTTTGAACTCTGCGAGGTAAAGCTTGGGTCAAGTTCAGACAGACGTTGGCAAAGTACGTTCATGCGTTTTTCGTTCTTTTGCATACGATCGAGTAAAACACGAATGCCTTCTAAAATAGGATCTGACTGATCCTGTGTTGTCGCATAAGGTTCGAAACCAATACTTTCTGCATAGTCACGGCGACTGACTTCGTCTTGTTCGGTTTGACTTTTGTCTTTGAAAATATAACGGGCAGGGTTACCAACAGCAGTTACACCAGCAGGTACTTCTTTGGTTACAACTGCATTTGAGCCGACTTTGGCACCTTTATGTACTGTAAAAGGTCCCAAGATTTTTGCACCAGCACCAACAACAACGCCATCTTCAAGTGTTGGATGACGTTTGCCTTTATTCCATGTGGTTCCGCCTAAGGTGACACTATGATAAAGCGTTACATCATCACCGATCTCAGCTGTTTCACCAATCACCACGCCCATGCCGTGATCGATAAAAAATCGCTTACCGATTTTTGCACCAGGATGAATCTCAATACCCGTTGCAAAGCGGCTAAATGAAGAAAGTAGGCGGGCAGTGCCTTTGTATTCTTTTTTCCAGAGCTCATGTGCCATGCGATGCATAATCAGTGCATGGATACCAGGATAGGTGGTCAGGACTTCTAATGTATTGCGGGCCGCAGGATCACGCGCAAATACAGCTTCGATATCTTCTTTTAGCTGTTTAATCATGATTATGATCCTCCGTATTGGTCTTTTTCCATGAACCTTGGGCTAAAGCCTGTACGCGGCTAAAAATTCCACGTAATAAATGATACTCCATACGATCTAATTGTATCCTTCCGAATAGACGACGCAAGCGTAATGGGAGTAAACGGGGATTATTTGGATCTAAAAACTCAATTTCAGTCAACATTTTTTCTAAATGAGGATAAAACTGTTCCATTTGTTGTTGTGTAACCAATGGTTCATCCCATTCCATGCTTTGTTGTTGCTTCAGTTGCATGTGGTCATCTGGCTTGTCTTGAACTTGAGTATTTTGTTCAAGCGCAGCCATTCTTAACTCATAGCAAACCACTTGAATCGCTTGCGCGACATTGAGCACGCCATATTCAGGATTTACTGGAATGGTTAAGTGGTAATTGGCTAGGGCTAATTCTTCATTGGTGAGTCCACGATCTTCACGCCCAAACACAATTGCAATATTTTGTTGTTTGGTTGCAGCATCTAATGCTTCTTTTGCAGCAGGTCGAACATCTAGCAATGGCCATGGAATCGTGCGACTACGTGCACTAGTCCCAAACACCATATGACAATCTTGAATTGCTTGTTCCAAAGTTTCAACAATTTCAATTTGTTCAATTAAATCTTGCGCACCTGCTGCCAGTGCATCAATATCCGGATGTGGATAGGTCTTAGGTGCGACGAGTACAAGTTTTGATAAACCCATGGTTTTCATTGCGCGTAAGGCACTACCAATATTGGCTGGTAGGGTGGTATTGACCATAACAATACGCACATGATCCAAATGTTTGGACACGTTGTTTGAGTCAAACAGGTTCATATATTATCCAAAATTAAGAGTATTGAGAGACTTCAGCTTGATAAAGATCCAGTGCTTCATCCATTGACATATTGTCTGGTGGAGGAGCTACCGTTGCAACTTTAGGTGCCTCAGCTGCTTTTGCAGCCTTCGATTTCACTTGGTATTCGATGGAAATGGTTTCTTTGCCAAAATAATCGCGTAATTTTCCAAGTAATTCATCTAATGGCACAACTTTCCATTGTGCACCCAAATGTAATTCAGCAGTTGCGAAGCTTTGTTCAAGCAGGATTTGCAGACCAATATGCTGACACATATCGATATTACAATAAGGTAACAGGATCGTCTGTAGATCCTTGGCCAAAGATTTGGTCATCAAATCTTGAGGGAGGCGAATTTGAATGCTTTGCGCTCGTTTTTGGCGAATTTCATTCAAATTAAAAGCTTTACTTAATCGTGCCATCGGGCGATCAAAGCCTTCACGCTCGTAAATTTCACCCTCAATCACCACAACCTGTTCTAAACGAACAATATCTTTATAGCGTTGGAAACGCTCATGGTTACAGCTAATTTCAACACGTGCTGTACCATCATCGAGTGTGATCATGATACGGTTCGGGAAGTTGGCAATATCAACCACCAGACCTGCAAAAACCGTAGTTACACCACGACGTGTCGGAGTGAGTTCATTCAGTTTGGCAGAAATAAATGATTTTAATTCAGGGCGGTAAACATCAATTGGGTGACCTGTGAGATACAAGCCAAGTGTGTCTTTTTCACCTTTGAGGCGAACTTCATCTGCCCATGGTTTTACAGGCTTGGCAGGTTTACGCTGAACTTCTTCAACTTCACCAAACAAGTCCATGATACCTGTTTCACGATTATTTCGAGCTTGATCAGCTGCTTGGACTGCTTCAGGTAATTGAGCCATTAAACTTGAGCGTTCAATACCAAGACAATCCAGCGCACCTGCACGAATCAAAGCTTCTAAGGTACGCTTATTGATTTTTTTCAGATCAATACGATGACAGAAATCAAATAGATCTTTATATGGGCCTTCATTAATTCGTGAATCGATGACCGATTGCATTGCCTGTTCACCAACACCTTTAATGGCACCTAAGCCGTAGACAATGGTTTGTTCGTCACTGGCATGGAAGTGATATAAAGACATATTCACTGAAGGTGGAAGTACTTCTAACTTGTTATTACGGCAGTCGTCAATCAAGAATACGATACTGTCCGTATTCTGCATTTCCGATGATAAAACTGCCGCCATAAACTCAGCAGGGTAATGTGCTTTTAACCAAGCCGTATGATAGGCAACTAGAGCATAGGCTGCGGCATGGGATTTGTTAAAACCATAACCTGCGAATTTTTCCATATAGTCGAAAATATGGTTAGCAGTTGCTTCATCAATATCTTTTTTCGACGCACCTTCAATAAAGATTTGGCGTTGTTTCACCATTTCTTCAGGTTTCTTTTTACCCATAGCGCGACGAAGTAAATCCGCGCCGCCAAGGGTATAACCTGCACAGAACTGTGCAGCCTGCATTACCTGTTCTTGGTAAACCATAATCCCGTAGGTCGGTTCTAACACACCTTCCAGTAAAGGATGTAGATATTCAAACTCACCACCATGCATACGGTGGATAAAGTCAGGAATAAGATCCATAGGGCCTGGTCGATATAAGGATACGAAAGCAATAATTTCTTCAAATTTGCTTGGTCTTGCTTCCTTAAGCATTTTTTTCATGCCGACGGATTCAAACTGGAATACCGCTGTGGTATTTGCATTGGCAAAGACCAGATAGGCATCTTTGTCATCCAGTGGGACATC
This sequence comes from Acinetobacter sp. TUM15071, assembly GCF_008980925.1. Lineage (NCBI taxonomy): Bacteria > Pseudomonadati > Pseudomonadota > Gammaproteobacteria > Moraxellales > Moraxellaceae > Acinetobacter > Acinetobacter sp. TUM15071. Next base: position 152,089 of record NZ_BKGB01000007.1, read on the forward strand.
GGCAATATTAAGTGGTATTTCAGCCTTGATTCTTTTATTAATATTTTGAACCGCATCTTCAATCACGGTCAGGTTACGTAAACCCAAGAAGTCAAACTTTACCAGACCTGCTGCTTCTACGTCATCTTTATCGTATTGCGCCACACGGTTAGTGCCATCTGCATCACACAATACTGCAGAGTAATCGGTAATTTTACCTGGCGCAATAACCACACCACCCGCATGTTTACCTGTATTACGGGTAATACCTTCAAGTTTGAGCGCCATTTCCCAGATTTCAGCAGCATCATCATTGTCAGGGTTGGATGGATTGGTGACGATATCTTTAAGCTGAGGTTCCATATCAATTGCAGTCGCTAAATCGACACCAAGCGGTTTAGTTGGAACCATTTTAGAAATACGGTCAGCAAGACCATAAGACTTACCTAGGACACGTGCTACATCTCGAATCGCACCTTTCGCAGCCATGGTACCGAAAGTTGCAATCTGTGATACCGCTTGGCGGCCATAATTTTGAGCTACATATTCAATGACACGGTCACGACCTGCGATACAGAAATCGACGTCGAAATCGGGCATCGAAACACGTTCTGGGTTTAAGAAACGTTCAAATAGTAGGTCATAACGTAATGGGTCAAGATCGGTAATTTTTAAGCTGTAAGCCACCAGTGAACCAGCACCCGAACCACGACCAGGACCAACAGGTACGCCATTATTTTTAGCCCACTGAATAAAGTCCATGACGATCAGGAAGTAGCCTGGGAATCCCATTTTGAGAATGATATCAACTTCGTATTTGATTCGTTCATCATAAGGTTTACGAATTTCTGCCCAATCTTCATCACGTGCAGCAATTGGATAAAGATGATTTAAACGTTCCTCTAAACCTGTACGAGACAAATGTTCAAAATAGGTGTCGATGGTATAGCCATCGGGAATAGGGAAGTCAGGTAAGAAATAAGTGCCGAGTTGTAATTTGACATTACAACGCTTTGCGATATGGTAGCTATTTTCTATGGCACTCGGAATATCTGAGAAAAGTTCAGACATTTGCTCGCCAGTTTTGAAATATTGTTCAGGGGTATAATTCTTAGGACGCTTGTCATCCCCAAGCACATAACCATCGGCGATACAAACACGTGCCTCATGTGCTTCAAAATCATCTTGTTCAACAAAGTGAACATCATTATGCGCAACAACACCAATTTGATATTTTGCTGCGAGTTTTACTGCTTGCTGAATGAAATCTTCTTCACCTGCACGTTCAGTCCGTGTTAACGCCAAATAGACACGATTTCCAAACTTTTCAATCCACGCTTCTAATAAAGGTTCAGCTTTTTGTGGATTGGAAGAACAGAGCATTTTACCAACATCACTGTGTTGGCCCAGTAAGACAATCAGATCTTCAGCTTGTTCAAGTACCCATTCTTTTTGTACGCATGGGAGACTGAGTTGCTGGCCTTCAATAAAACCGCGAGACACGATTTCAGTCAGGTTTCGCCAACCTTTGCTGCTCATCGCCAATAATGTTGTGCGGTGCTCTGCATCATTCAGTCGAATGACGCTGCCCAGAATCGGTTTAATGCCTTTTTTTAAACATGCCTCATAAAACTTGACTGCGGCATGCAGATTCGATAAATCTGTGAGTGCCAATGCTGGCATCTCTTCTTTAACGGCAGCTTTGACCAAATCAGGTATGCGAACAATCGATTCCGTAATCGAGAATTCTGTGTGGATACCGAGATGAACAAACCGCATAGAAGGACTATCCTTTTTCAAAGCAACGCATAGTTTAGCATGCAAACCGAAAATGACATGCTTAATATTTTGGCAAACCGTGTCTTTGCTTTGTTATTTTTATAAAATATTAAAAATTAGTCTTTGATTTTTCAATCAATATAAATTTTAGTTTACATAAGGTGTTTTGCCGCTAGAATGTAATCGAATAAAAATGTAGCAATGTGAGCGAAATAATGAAACTAAAAAACATCGTACTTTCAATATTATTAACCAGTAGTCTATTTACCTTTAGTCATGCAGAAGATGTGTCTTTCAGTCAAGAACTTGTGCAACAAGCAAAAACGGGGGATGCCACTGCACAGAATAATTTAGGCGATGCTTATTATTATGGAAATGAGGTTGATCAAGATTTTGGTAAGGCCTTGGAATGGTTTAAAAAAGCAGCTGCTAAAGGCAATGCCGATGCAATTTTCTCGGTTGGCTATATGTATGACTACGGCGAAGGTATAGAAGAAGATAATCCAACAGCTTTAAAGTGGTATACCCAAGCCGCGCAAAAAGGACAACTCTATGCGCAATATTATTTAGGTTATTTATATCTTTATGGTGATGATGGTGTGAAGGTGAATACCCCAAAAGGACTAGAATGGATGAGCAAGTCAGCCGATGCCGGTTTGGATATGGCACAAGCAGAACTGGGACATTTATATAATGATGGTGGTGAAGGTGTACCGCAGGATTTGAAAAAAGCACTGCATTATTACCAGTTGGCTGCAAAACAGGATGAATCTTCTGCAATCAATAATTTGGGTATTTTTTACTTAGAAGGTAAAGCTGGGTTAAAGCAAGATTATAAAGAAGCGTTGCGCTTATTTAGTCTGGCTTCGGGTGCAGGTAATGGTTTAGGTTCTTCAAATATTGCCTATGTGTATGAAGAAGGCAAAGGGGTTGCTAAAAACTATAAAAAGGCAGCGGAATTTTATGAATTGGCAGTGGCGCAAGGTGAGGACGAAGCTCTACTTGATTTATCACGTATATACGAAAAAGGTGGTTTTGGTTTAGCTAAAAACTTAAAGAAAGCAAAAGAATACGAAACACAATGGGATGAGTTACAGGATTCGGATTCTTAAATATCAGAAATCTAAACCTTGTTAAGACATTTCACTGTTAAAAGTGAAATGTCTTTTTTAATATTCAATTAGTTATTAAGGTTTTTGGGATCATTAATAAAATTCCATATGAGTCTCCCATGTGCATAGCGATATATGTCGCTATGAGCACCGCCTCCAGATAAGTAAGAATTTTTATTAATCAGCTCATCTGCATCAACGTAGGTGACTTTGGTCTCCCTATTAAGAGCTGGCTTTAAGTTTCCTTCTGCTGAGGATTTGGCACATTGTAAATTAGGCGTGTTAATTAGTTTTTTACTTTGTTCATTACAATATTTGAGAATACCTCGAGGGCTATTGGTGATTAAAGCTTTATTCTTTGCTCCCGCATAACTTCCCCAAATTGCACTGGTCACGGCTGTATCATGTATAGTTGCCGTCATTAGAATTTTTTCTGCACCAGCACAACCATTAAAGTTAACACCATTAATTGCTCCGTCTTTATCTAGGATTCTTTTTTCTGAAAAGGCACCTTGTAGTGCCACTAAATATTGGACAGGTTTTCTGATGGTTTCTGTACCCTTACTTCCTGAGCGTAATATTTCACTGTTCTGGAGTTCATTCTCAGATTTTTGATATATAGCAGGTCCGAAACAGGTTGCTGTGGTCTCAGCACGTGCCCCAAAACTATGTCCAATTGCAACAACAGGAAGTTTTCGATTGTTAGCGGCTGGAATAGTTTTATTTAATAAAACGCCAAGCCAGGTTAGACCTAATTCATCTGCATCACCTCGCTTAGTCACAAATGATGTCGCTTTACCGACCGTTGAATTTAAAACTTGACTTTCAAATTGGCTAGGCCAAGTCACACCGATTACCAACGGTTTGAATTTCGCATTACTGACACTTCCGTCAGCATTGGGAACACCTGATGCCTTATAAATATTGTTGAGGATAGCGTTGAAATTCCTCATAGCTTCTTCTTGAGTGGTATTCCAGCCCATCGTGATCACAACAATATGCGTGTAGTCGTTGTGGGCAATTTTATCTTTAAGTGCAGCAGATAAAATGTCTAAAGCCTCCCAACTGGCTAAATACGATTGTTTAGGATCTTTAATGTTTTGCTGAGATGGCAAGCAGGCGTTAGTTTGAAGATGATCTGCGTTATTCTTATTTATATTTCGATAGACATCGTAAAGGGCGCAGTTTTTTTGCCCGTGTGTTTGACCAAAATTTTCGAGTATGTGAGATATATATAGAATTTTATGGTCAATAATTTCGTCTGCTACGGTTTTCTGAGCGCCATAAAATTTTCTGCCAAAGTTAATGTTGGCAATACGGATATCTTTTTTATCCTGAACGACAGCATTTAATGGACTTTTTTCAACACCAATAATAAATCCATCCGTATTTAACGCAATTTCATTTGGATAATAGAGGCTAGAGTGAAATAAGATCGATGATCGTTTGCTTCCTGTTTGTAATAGGGACTCCCCTTGGTGGAGTATAGTTGGTTTGGTGGTGCAACTTATCAGACCAATTGCAGTACTGATAAGTAAAATAGCTTGAGTTGCTAACTTTATTTTTTTCATGATGGTTCCTTTTTGTCATTTTTATTTTTAGAGTATATAATTTGAAAATTATATTATTGATCTTAATGGAATATTTTTAATATATCTTGTATTTCTGATAAATGGTTTTTACTGGATTTAGAAAATAAAAGAGGAGGTCATTTGCCTCCTCTTTATTGTTCGATTTTAACGCATCTTGGCTAAGAAGCGACTCAAGCGATTGATCGCTTCACGCAGTTCATTTTCAGCAGGCAAGAACACCACACGGAAATGATCAGGTGTTGGCCAGTTAAAGCCTGTGCCTTGAACCAAGAGAACTTTTTCAGCTCTTAATAAGTCCAGCATCAACTTTTCATCATCTTCAATTGGATAAACTGTCGGATCAAGTTTAGGGAAACAGTACATTGCGCCATCTGGTTTAACACAACTTACCCCAGGGATTTCATTCAGCATTTCCCAAGCGATATTGCGCTGTTCGTATAAGCGACCACCTGGTCGAATTAGATCATTAATTGACTGGTAGCCACCTAAAGCAGTTTGAATGGCATATTGCGCTTGATGATTGGCGCATAACCGCATTGAAGCCAGCATATCTAAGCCTTCAATATAGTCTGCAGCGCGCGCTTTATTACCTGTGATTGCCATCCATCCTGCACGATAACCTGCGATACGATACGCTTTCGACAAGCCATTGAATGAAATACACAGTTGATCACCAGCCAAAGCCGCAACAGCGACATGCTCAATGCCGTCATAAACGATTTTGTCGTAGATTTCATCGGCAAATAAAATCAGATCATGCTTTTTCGCTAGCGCAACGATTTGCTCTAATACATGACGAGGATACACAGAACCTGTCGGATTGTTTGGATTGATAATCACAATACCGCGTGTATTCGGTGTGATTTTACTTTCCATATCTGCAATGTCAGGATACCAGTAGTTTTCAGAATCACACTTATAGTGAACTGCCGTACCACCCGAAAGATTCACTGCTGCTGTCCATAATGGATAGTCAGGCATAGGCACTAGCATTTCATCGCCGTCATCAAGTAGGCCTTGCATCGCCATCACGATCAGTTCAGAAACACCATTACCGACATACACATCATTGACATGCATATCAAAAATGCCTTTTTGCTGGTAGTACTGGCAAATGGCTTTACGCGCAGGGAAAATCCCTTTCGAATCAGTATAACCAATTGCATTTGGAAGGTTTAAAGCAACGTCATTAATAATTTCTTGTGGTGCTTCAAAACCAAAAGGTGCAGGGTTGCCGATATTCAGTTTGATGATCTTATGTCCTTGCTCCTCCATTTCGTTGGCGGCGCGTAATACTGGTCCACGAATGTCATAACAAACATGCTCAAGCTTAGATGATTTTTTAATTTCTCGGCTTGATTGGGTAGACTGGGGAACAACAGTATTTTTTGACATAGCTGGATTCACTTTTGCATATCGGTATAAATAACTTTTAAAGGTTTTAACACTTACCAAATTTAGATCGTGTTGATCTCTCAGCAATTCAACAATTTTTTCATGGGTGAAACCTGATTGTTGATATTGTCTGATGGTTGGTAATAAGTTTTGGAAAACCACACTTTTTTTCTGAGACATTTTTTGTCCTATACAACCGTGCGAAATTAGAATAACACCATATTTGCTTACGCAAAAGACAATATTGTTAAAATTTGCTTACCACATAAATTTATTTTGCTTTCTTTTTGCTATTTTGGGTTTAAATGCTTAATTTTCACTAAATTGTACGATCTGAGACTAGAGTTTTTTTTTCGAATGGCGTAAATATAAAACCTGATCATTAAGATAGTTCTAACATCAGAATAAAAGGTGCAGGTTATGGGAAAAGTGAATAAAACAGACCGGGAATGGCAAAGAGAATTATCACCTGAAGAATACCGCATAACTCGTCAAAAGGGCACAGAACCCGCATTTACAGGACAATATTGGAACAATAAGCAGCATGGCACGTATGTTTGTCGTTGTTGCGGTGCGGAATTATTTTCTTCTGAAACGAAATATGATAGTGGCTGTGGTTGGCCAAGTTTTTTTAGGCCGATTGATGGTGTGGCTATAGAAGAACATGAAGATTTGTCGCATGGTATGGTCAGAACGGAAATAGTCTGCCATGATTGCGATGCACATTTGGGCCATGTGTTTGAGGATGGTCCACAGCCGACAGGACTGCGTTACTGCGTGAATTCGGCATCATTACAACTTAAAACAGAAGAAAAGAATGACGAGGAAACTTATCCATGAGTAACATTTATCAGTTTGAAGCTGAATTGTTAGAGGGAGAAACAAAAGCGCTCGCTGATTATAAAGGCAAGGTCATGCTGATTGTAAATACTGCAAGTAAGTGTGGCTTTACTCCACAATTTGCAGGACTTGAGAAACTTTATGAAAAATATAATGCTCAAGGATTAGAAGTTTTAGGTTTTCCATGTAATCAGTTTGGAGGACAAGATCCAGGTACGAATAAAGAGATTGGTACTTTTTGTCAGCGCAATTATGGGGTCAGTTTTCCTATGTTTGCCAAGGTGGATGTCAAAGGGCCAGAAGCACATGTGATTTTCCGTTATTTAACTCGTGAAGCAAAAGGGCTTCTAGGTAGTCGTAACATCAAATGGAACTTTACTAAGTTCTTGGTGGGGCGTAATGGAGAAGTTTTGGAGCGTTATGCGCCAACGACTAAGCCAGAGGCTTTGGAAGCTGATATTGAAAAAGCTTTGGCAAAATAAAGAATGATAAGCATAGGTTGAGGTTTAAATTATTTTGGACTCAACAGTTGAATTTTGGAGTGATCCAGATATGCCTTATGTTGAAACACGTAAGGCATGTCAAAGTCGAATCTGCTATAAATCTCACAGTCATCCTACTTTTTCAATCGGTGCTGTTGATATTGGGCAGAGCCGCTTTTCAAGTACTTTTGCACAAGAGCAAGTCATTCAAGCAGGGAGTTTGGTGGTTATTCCATCGCATGTAGAACATTCTTGTAATCCTTTACCTGATCAGGCATGGAGTTACCAGATGATGCATTTGGATGCTGCTTGGTTAACGGCCTTGATTGAAGAACTGCACCAAGATATGGCTTTAGAAACTGACAGACAAACAATATACCTCCCTCAATTAAGACCAACTATTGTTGATGATGTAAAAGCTTACGACGCATTTACAGCTTTGAATCGGCTACTATTTAACGAGCAGATTTCAGTATTCGAAAAAGAACAGTGTTTAATTCAAACCTTAACAGAGATTCTAATACCGAGCTTCCATTGGGAAAAGATCCATTCTTCTCATTATTTTCAGAAGCATCTTCCCGACTTATTGGAATGCCTTGAAGGCAATATTGAGAATCTGTCTTTGTACGAGCTTTCCGAAAAGATGAATATGAGTCGTTATGCGTTAATACGATTATTTAAACATTACTTTGGATTAACCCCACATGCTTATCAGTTGAACTATAAGGTCAACCAAGCTCGGCAGCGTTTAAGAGAACCTGATGGTGATTTAGCACGATTGGCATACGAACTCGATTTTAGCGATCAAAGTCATTTTCATCGCGTTTTTAAGCAACATACAGGCATAACGCCCAAGCAATATTATAAGAAATCTTAGCCCACGCAATTTTATACAAGAACAAAGCACCGTACTTTTCTAAGCTGACTCCGATTCACTTGGAGAGCATCTATGGAGCTTTTTCTAACCATTGCCATTACGCACTTTATTGCATTACTGACACCAGGTGCAGATTTCTTTTTAATTTTAAAAACTTTGTTAGAGAACCAGAAAAAGGCTGCTAGATTCACCTGTGCAGGCATTGCACTGGGGAATGCCATCATACTGATCAGCATTTATTTGAGTCTATTTATCATTGGTCAGGTAAATACCGAATTATTCATCCTCATGAAGTGGTTGGGTGTTGTTTATTTTGCATATTTGGCGATTCAATGTTTCCGTTTGGCTCAATCAGCACAGCGGGTCAATGAACTTGCTGAGAAACGTGTTCATCAACCGAACAAGAATGCTTACCCCAAAGCGTTTCTCTCGGGATTACTTTCCAGTTTGTTGAACCCGAAGAATTTGATGTTCTATAGCGTATTGGTGATTTTGATTTATCCGCAATATAATTTTGTTCAAAATACTTTGCTGTGTTTTTGGATGGTGGGGTTAGTGTTGCTCTGGAATCTCACTATTGTTCAATTGATCGGTTCAAGTATTTACCTGTCGTGGTTAAATCGGCATCTGCACCATTTATATTATTTAGCAGGACTCAGTTTTTTGTTATTTATGCTGGTACTGATCATGTATTAAATAAAAAGACGGTCAAATGACCGTCTTTTTTATGCAAGCTTATTGAGTGGGTTCAATAGGTTGATGTGGTGACTTCCTAAAGCTATGGATCTTGCGATTAATATCATCGATAAAGGTGTACACCACAGGAATGACCAATAAGGATAAGAAGGTACTTGTAATCAAGCCACCAATGACCGAGATTGCCATTGGTGCACGGAAACTCGGATCAGTACCAATCCCGAGTGCAATTGGTAACATTCCCGCACCCATGGCCAGCGTAGTCATGATGATTGGACGTGCCCGTTTATGGCAGGCATCGAGTAGGGCATTGAATCGCGAATAATGCTTTTCATTCCTTGCGATAATCGCGTAATCGACCAGTAGAATCGAGTTCTTACTGGCAATCCCCATCAGCATAATCAGACCAATCAAACTTGGCATCGAGAAACTACTTTTTGCTAACAGCAGCATCACGAATGCACCACCGAGGGATAAAGGTAAGGCCACCAGAATGGTAATTGGCTGTAAAAAATCTTTAAATAACAATACCAAAACAACATAGATACACAGTACACCTGTGAGCATTGCTAGACCAAAACTAGAGAACAGTTCCTGCATCACTTCAGCATCACCAATATTGGTACGCTTCACCGTAGGTGGTAAATTCTTCATCGTCGGTAGTTGATCAACTTTGGCAGCAATATCTCCCAACGGTTGATTATTCAATTCAATATTGAAGTTAATGTTACGTAAACGGTTGAAACGGTCAATTTGTGATGGACCACTTTCGATATTGACGTCTGCAATGGTACCGAGCATCACAGGACCTCGACTACCTTTCACCATCAAGCGTTTCATGAGCTCTTGATCTTGACGGGCAGCCAGTGGAAGTTTAATTACAACAGGCACTTGCCGTTGCGACAGATTGAGTTTTGCCAAGTTCTGGTCAAAATCACCCGCAGTCGCGATTCGTAAAGTCTCAGCAATATCGTAAGTGGTCACACCTAAATCAGCCGCTTTGGCAAAATCAGGGCGAATCACTAACTCAGGACGAATCAAGGCTGCACTCGAGGTGATACTACCTACATTCGGAATGGTACGTAATTCGCGTTCTAGGCTACGTGCCGTTGCCATCAATGCTTCTGGATCATCACCTGATAAAGCTAGTTGGTATTGACTGTTGTTACCCGCTAAACCAACTTGAATGCGTGCACCCGGAAGTGGGGCGAGACGTTGGCGTAGTTGATCTTCAATGTCTTGCAAGCTGGCACTACGATCAGAACGTTCAGTGGTTTGAATCGTGAGTGTTGCTTTGCGCGGTTCGCTTGATGCACCACCAGCAAAAGGATCTGTTCCAGCAGCACCGCCACCAATCGTGGTATAGATGCTTTTAATTTCAGGATGATCTTTAATCAGCGTACGTGCATATTCGGCAGTCTTAAGCGTATCTGCAAACTGTGAACCCGGGGTGAGTTCCAAACGAACTTGGGTTTGTCCTGTATCGGGTGGGGGAACGAAGCCTGTAGGTAATAATGGAATCAGCATGACTGAGCAGATAAAAAAGGCAATCGCACCAGCTAAAGTGATCCAGCGATGATTCAGACACCACGTCACCAAAAGCATGTAGCCACGCATAACTTTGCCATCTTTAGCACGGTCTTTGGCTAGACTGCTTGTGCCTTGATCAGTGGCAGTTTGTACTGTTGCTGATTCATCCTGTTGTTCAACCTTACCGACCCATGGTTTCAAAATATAGGCAGACATCATTGGGGTGAGTAAACGCGCAACAAGCAGTGAGGCAAAGATCGCAAGAGCCGCCGTCCAACCAAACTGAACGAAAAACTTACCTGCGATACCACTCATAAACGCAGTGGGTAGGAATACGGCAATCAATGTGAAGGTGGTGGCAATTACGGCCAGACCAATTTCATCGGCTGCTTCCATGGCCGCCTCATAGGGTGTTTTCCCCATGCGTAAATGCCGTATGATATTTTCAATTTCAACGATGGCGTCATCGACCAGAATACCCACCACCAATGACATGGCTAAAAGCGTCACTGTATTGAGAGTGAAACCAAAGAAATACATGCCAATTAAGGCAGGTAAAATCGATAATGGCAGGGCAGTTGCAGCAATGATGGTGGCACGCCAGTCACGTAAAAATAGCCACACCACCAAGATCGCTAATATTGCACCTTCATACAGCAGTGACATTGAGCCTTCATAGTTGTCTTCGACAGGCTTTACAAAGTTAAAGGCTTCGTTGATTTTAATATCGGGATGTCCCGCTTTGAGTTTATCTAATGCGACGACGACACCTTTTTCAACATCGACCTCACTGGCACCCTTGCTTCGCGTAATTTCAAAGCCAATTACAGGTTGGCCATTCAGTAACGCAGCGGAACGTCGTTCAGCCATTCCATCACGAACAGTTGCAACCTGATCCAAACGAATATGTCGACCATCATTAAGTGCAATATCCATTGCACCAATTTCATCAGCTGTTTTTACTGTCGCAATGGTGCGGATGGATTGTTCACTACCCCCGATTTTGGTTTGGCCACCAGAGGCATCTTGCTGAATCAAACGTAGTTGACGAGTAATGTCGGTTGCAGTTGCATTCAGCGCCAATAGTTTTTCAGGATCGAGCTCGACTTCAACTTGACGCGTGACACCACCAACACGAGCGACAGCACCAACGCCTTTAACCTGTAACATCGCGCGGGCGATATCATAGTCTACAAACCATGACAGTGCTTCTTCATCCATCTTTGGCGATTGAATGGTGTAGGTCAGGATTGGAGAACCTGAAAGATTGATCTTACTGACAATCGGATCTCGTAGATCGGCAGGTAGATCAGAACGAACTTGTGACACCGCATTGCGCACATCATCCACAGCTTCTTGTAGGGGTTTTTCTAGTTGAAACTCTGCTGTGACAGTGACCACACCATCTTGAATGTTGGTGTACTGATTCCTTAAACCTTGCAGAGTTGCAATCGAGTTTTCAATCTTCCGTGCGACTTCGGTTTCAAGCTGAGGTGGTGCAGCCCCGGGTAATGCCGCTGTGACAGTGACCATGGGTAGTTCAATGTCAGGGAACTGCTGGATCTTCATCCATTTAAAACAGAGCAATCCTGCCAAACCCAGCATAATAAATAACAGAATGCCGGGAATTGGGTTTCGGATTGACCAAGCGGAGAAATTCATATCATTTCTCCTGTGTGGTCACAAGTTGTTTGCTAAGTGGTGTCTCTGGAATATCTTTGGCGATACTCACCAGATCCCCATCTGCCAAGAAACCTGTACCCGAAGAAACTACTTTTACATTTGCGGGTAAATTCAAGAGTTCGACGCGATCTCCCAAACGGCGACCAACAGTGACTTTCTGTTGGGTGACACGATTCTTGTCATTGACAATAAAGACATAGGAAAAACCATCACGCAACAGTAGGGCTGTTTGAGGAACCGTCAATGCGAGCTTTTGACCTAAATCAAATTCACCTTTAACAAACATGCCCATACGCACAGCCTGAGTAGTTGGAATGTCCACATAGACCAAGCCATAACGAGTTTGTGGATCAATCACAGGTGCAATCATTCTGACTTTACCTGTTACAGCAGGTTGGGCTGGGTCAGGTGAAACAATATGTGCGGTCATGCCTTGTTTAAGCTTGTATAAATCCGATGTGGTCACTTCGGCACGCCATTCTAAACGATGATCACGAATCAGGCGGAACAGCTCTTGGCCTGTTTGTGCAAGAGATCCGACCGTTGCTGTACGGGCTGAAATGACGCCATTGTCAGGTGAAACCACTTGAGTCTGTGCTAAGCGTAATTGATTACTTTCAATTTGTGCTTTGGCTGCATCTAGACGCGCTTGAGCTGTTGCTTGAGAGGTTTGATACTGAGTAGACTCTTGCGCTGAAATTGCGCCTGTATTTTTCAGTTGCTGGATACGTTTATTGTTGGTAATCGCATCTGCCAATACTGCTTGAGCTTCTGCATAACTGGCTTTGGCTGCTGCCAAATCGGCACGGATAGTTTCGCTATTAATTTCAGCTAAGACCTGACCACGACGAACTTCATCACCGACATTGACATTCACCCGAGTCAGACGCTGGCCTGAGAGTTCGCTACCAATCACCACTTCTTGCCATGCCGCAATGTTGCCATTGGCAGTAAAGGTTTGCTCCCAATTTTGTTGTTGGGGCTGAACAATTGTGACGGTTAAAGCGGCTTTTTGTTCGGTGGTATCTGCATTTTTAGCTTTTTCAGGATTCACTGATTTTTTAGCAGTTCCAGTCTGCCAAATTACAACTGCAATAATTAAAAGTACAACCGCAATTGCTAAAATGAGCCAACCCTTTTTCTTTATTTTCTTGGGAGTTTGAGAAGTCATCTTTCCATAGTCATCATGTTTTGATGGCTAATAAGTATAGTGTGAGTTTATTCACATTGATACATTTTAGGTCGGTCTAAAATGATAATGCTTTTTTATAAAGGTAAGAGTCGGTTGGACACTACATTTTTCATGACAATGGTTGAGGTTAGACGTTGAACATTGGGCAAGGCAGACAGGCTGTCGTCATAGAGTTTCTGAAAACTGGCCAAGTCTTTAGCAACGACGTGTAGTAGATAATCTGGATTTCCAAATAATCGTTGTGCCTGAATTACATTGGCAATTTCAATGACTTTTTCTTCAAAGCTAGAAAGTGCTTTTTTATCTCCATCTTTTAAAGTGACAAAGATGATCGCCGAAAAATTAAGGCCAATTTTTGAGGCTTCTAGGTCAGCGTGATAGCCTTTGATCACACCACTTTCTTCTAATGCTTTAACACGACGATGGCAAGGCGACAGACTCAAACCAATTCTTTCCGCCAGTTCTGTGATAGATAATCGCCCATTTGCTTGTAGTTCAGCAATAATTTTCTTATCAATGCGATCCATTTAGAAGAATCTCCCTTGGGGCTTTGAAGATATAGAAGTATTTGGAATAACATTTTCACCATTAAAGCATATCCTTTCTCAACAATCTTCACCAAATGGTGAAAAAGAAAACGATCAAAGGTCGTATTGTCGATGTGGGAAGGGCTTTGCTTATGGAACTCAGTGTCATTTTTGCTTTTTGGTGCGTTTCGATCTTATTCGTAATAACGCCTGGTGCGGACTGGGCTTATGTCATTCTTGCAGGCATCAAAGGTAAATTTATCCTAAATGCCGTCACTGGTTTAGTGTTTGGGCATCTCATCGCGATCTTATGTGTTGCAGCTGGTGTGGGCGCTTTGGTGCAACACTATCCGATTTTACTCACTGCAATGACTGTCATCGGGGCTTGCTATTTGTTATGGATGGGCGTCAATCTATTTATACATCCAGCGACCATTTCAAATGAGACCGATATAACGCAAACGCTTGATTCAGCGGGTTCATGGTTGATTAAAGGCGTGGGGATTAGTGGCTTAAACCCAAAAGTATTGTTGTTATTTTTTGCCTTATTGCCACCGTTTATTCATCCTCAAATGGCATTTTCGCCAACTGCACAAATTATTCTGTTGGGGCTTATTCACTTAATCAGTTGTGCAGTGGTGTATATGTTTGTTGGTATAGCAGCCAAGAAATTGCTTAGAAGCAGACCACGTGCAGTAAAAGTAGTCAGTCGTATTTCGGGCGGACTGATGATGCTCATCGCAGCAATCCTATTTATTGGGCAAATTTAAAATGAATGTTCCATTCCACCTATTTATAAAGCTTTAAATTTATCATTATTGAATTCAGGATGTTAATTTTAATAGGGTTCGGGTTTTAAAAATCATAAAATTGTACAGTGGCACATATAGGTAAAAAATAGTGTAAAACGTATCAATTCTCATTTATTATGCGGTTTTTTAAAGTCGGCTGATAAAGATTATGGGTAGACAACTTAAACCATTAGTGCTGATGATGGCATGTGCTTCAATGGGAACAACAGCTGTTTTTGCAGAAGATTCACAAGCAGAAACACAGACTTTACCAACAATTGTTATTGTTGGTTCTGCGGCTAAAGATGGCGGAGAATTACTTAAACAACCTTTATCTACAAGGATTATTGGTGAGCAACAGCTTAAAGACAGTGGGGCGGATAAATTAGATAATGCCTTATTTTATGAAGCAGGGATATTAGCGCAACCTTATGGTAAAGATAATAAATCTCAATGGTTTAAGATTCGTGGTTTTGATGCTAGTCAGACGCTTGATGGGACAGCTTTAGCACCGAATGGATTCTTTGTTTGGGAGCCTGAAATTTATGGCTTGGAGCGTTTGGAAATTGTTAAAGGTGCGAGTTCATTTAACTATGGTGCATCGGAGCCAGGTGGTAATGTAAATTTAGTATCTAAGCGCCCTAAATTAGTTCCACAAGGTGAAGTGACTTATTCGGTTGGTAGCCTAGATAAACGTGAGATTGGTACTGATTATAGTGGTGTAATAACCGATGATGTTCGTTATCGTTTAGTCGGCTTGTTCCGTCAGGCAGATGGTCAGCAAAAAGGTTCAGAGATGGATCATTATTATGTTGCACCAAGCTTTGCATGGGATATTACGGATCGAACGCATTTCACATTGTTGACCAGTTTTCTGAAAAAAGATGGTGTGCCAACATCTGGCTTCTTGCCATTGTATGGAACAGTTCTAGATACGCCTTATGGTAAAATTAATCCTAAAACTAATTTAGGTGAGCCTGAAAGAGACTACTCAAAACTTGAACAAACCTCGATTGGTTATGAGTTTTCTCATGAATTTGAAAATGGTTTAGTTGCCAGTCAGAATTTCCGTTGGGGACGTCTAGATTTAAATCAACTAAGTACATTTGCTTGGGGTTCTGATAATAATCGTTTGGCAAAACGTGGGTATTCTTACACCAATGGCACATCTGATACTTATAGTGTTGATAATCGTCTCGTCAAAGATTTTAATTTTGGCCCAGTTTCAAATAAAGTCATGCTTGGTGTGGATTACCAACATAATAAGATTGATGGTGTAAACAATGGTTTTGGTTCAGTTCCACAAATCGATATGTTTAATCCGGTACATACGCCTGATTTTGCAGTGACAGGATCTCCATATAATCTTAAAACTGAACAACTAGGTTTCTATTTTGCTAACCAAGCCAATATTAATGATCTTGTAGATGTGAATATCGGAGTTCGCCATGATCAAGCTGAATCGACTGTTGATAACAGCAAAGCTTATGATGTGAACCACACCAGTTATAATGCTGGGGTGATGTATCATGCACCTTTAGGTATTTCACCTTATTTGAATTATTCAACTTCATTTAGACCGTCTACTGGTAAAGATGGGCAAGGGCGTTTTTATAAGCCTTATGAGGGGGAGCAGTATGAAGTCGGTGTTAAATATGCACCAGATTGGATGAATGGACAGATTACCCTAGCGTATTTTGATCTAAACGAGAAAAATGCTTTAGTCAGTGATGCTTCTAATGTTCAATCACAAGCAGGAAAGCGCACTAATAAAGGGGTTGAACTTCAAGCTGACTTAAAATTGACGGATAATTTGTCTACTCAACTTGCATATACGCATAATGATTCTAAACAGGATCTTGATGGTGGAAAAACCATTCGTACGCCATTAATTCCAAATGATCAAATTGCTGCAAAATTTAGTTATTTATTCACAGATGCAACCTTCTTAAATGGACTACGTTTAGGAGCAGGTGTGCGTTATGTGGGAAGTACTAATGATGAGCAATATTATCCAGACTATAAAGTGAAGTCTTATACGCTCATAGATGCGATGGCTAGTTATCCGTTAAACAAGCAGTTGGATGTACAAGTCAATGCAACGAACTTAAGCGATAAAAAATATGTGAGTGCTTGTTCTTTCTATTGTTATTACGGTGCAGGTCGTTCAGTTGATTTACGTGTCAACTATAAGTGGTAATTGAAATATCACATTTAACAAGAAAGAGGCTAAATCTAATCAGATTTAGCCTCTTTTATTTGAAACAATAAAATATTATAAAACCGCTTTCAATCGTTTGACCACTTCTTCACACTGGGCCAAATCGGCAACCAGTGCCATGCGCACATGACCTTCACCCGGATTGCCTTGTTCTGTATCACGAGATAGATAGCGACCCGGTAAAACCTTGATATGCGCTTTTTCCATCAGCATTTTGGCAAAAGTTTCATCATTATCCACTTTTAACCAGTAATAAAAACCTGCATCTGGTTTTTGTAAAGGCAATAAATGACCGAGTTCAGACTGGAATAAATCAAATTTGGCACGATACTGCTGACGGTTTTCTTCAACATGTGCTTCATCATTCCACGCTGCAATAGATGCCAATTGATTCTGTACTGGCATTGCAGCACCGTGATAAGTACGGTATTGCAAATAAGGTTTCAATAAAGCCGCATCACCTGCAACAAAACCAGAACGCATGCCCGGTAGGTTTGAGCGTTTAGAAAGTGAATGGAAGACGATACAATTTTTATAATCATCACGTCCCATTTCGGCACAAACTTCTAACAGACCGATTGGTGCTTGATCAAACCAAAGTTCCGAATAACACTCATCCGATGCAATCACGAAACCATATTGATCAGATAGGGCAATTAACTTTTTAAACTGTTCTTTTGATAGGACTGTTCCTGTCGGATTACCTGGTGTGCACACAAACAGTAATGCTGTTTTTTCCCAGACTTCCGCAGGAACAGTATCAAAGTCACCTAAGTAGCCATTTTCTTCAGTACAGTTAATAAAATAAGGTTTTGCACCTGCAAGTAGGGCTGCACCTTCATAAATCTGATAAAACGGATTTGGCATCACCACATACGGCGCATCTTCACGCTTAATCAAAGCTTGTACAAAAGAGAAAATGCCTTCACGTGTACCAGAAACAGGCAGGATATGATCTTCTGCACTAATATGATTCAACTTGAAGCGATTGCTGAGCCACTGTGCAATACTTTGGCGCAACTCAGGCAGACCTTTACTGTTCGGATAGGTTGATAGATGAGCAAAATTATCAATAATCGCTTGTTTAACGAACTCTGGTGCAGGATGTTTAGGTTCACCAATTGATAAAGGAATCAACGGTAAATTGGCAGGTTGCACATCTTTAAAAAGTTGATTTAACTTTTCAAAAGGATAGGGATGCAATAACGACAAGCTAGAGTTCATTTAAACAGTTACCAAACAATAAAATTTAAGATGGATTACAAATTTGATTCGATGCTTCATCTAAAGCGGACTTTAAGCTTTCCGCAAAAGTTTTCACTTCTTCATCGGTGAGCAAGACACCATTTTTCTTGGTGACGAAGAAAATATCTTCCGCACGTTCACCCAGTGTGGCAATTCTTGCAGAATGGATATCCAAACCTTGCAACATGAACAAACCACCAATACGCGCCAACAGACCTGGATGGTCGAGGGTTGAGATTTCAACCATGTGTTGCTGTAGCGTCGGGTTTAGGACAATATCGACAGTATTTTGCACATCAAAATGACGCAAATGACGTGGAATACGGCGTTGCATGATCCCCGGATATTGATCTGAATGGCTTAAAGCATCGACCAATGCGGCTTTCACTTTGCGTTCGCGATCTGGATCAGTCAGCAAGGTACCAAAACGATCAAGGACCAGATAAGTATCTAAGCTGAATGAAGTTGAGGCGGTGATAATGCGGGCATCTTGAACATCAAGATTCATACGATCCAGTACTGCAACCGTAGTGGCAAACAAGTTCGGTTGATCACGGGTATAGATAAAGATCTGAACCGCATCATCGGCAGCATTACGATGCGCCCGTAATAAAACCAGTGGTTCTGGATTATCGCCGTGTTGCAGAATGGCCTGGGTATGCCAAGCAATTTCATTGGCTGATTCTTTGACGAAGTATTCATCGCCCAGCTCTTGCCAGACTTTCTCAACTTCAGCGAGAGAGAAGTCATTGACCAAGAGTTCACTGGCAGCAAATTTGGTATCTTCAATCAGCATTTGATAGTCAACTGGACGACCTAAGCCTGAACGAATCACATCACGTGCGTAGGTATAGAGCTGACGCATCAAGGACGCACGCCATGTATTCCACAGTTTCGGATTGGTTGCGTTAATGTCGGCAACCGTCAGGGTATAAAGATAATCGAGATGCTCCATATCACCGACTTTTTCAGCAAAGTCTTTGACTTCATCAGGGTCAGAAATATCTTTTTTCTGTGCAGTAAGAGACATCAATAAGTGATTGTTGATCAGCCATGCAACCAGTTTGCATTCACGCTCGGTAAAGCCATGGATACGGCAGAACTCAATCGCATCCAGTGCCCCAAGCTCACTATGATCACCACCACGACCTTTGGCAATATCATGGAAAATTGCAGCCATATAGACAATGTCATGACGGGCAATACGTTGGAACACAGAGCTGACCACAGGGAATTCTTTAGCAAATTCAGGTTCTTTAAAGCGACTTAAATTACGCAGTAATAATAGGGTATGTGCATCGACCGTATAAATATGGAACAGGTCATATTGCATCAAACCTGTGATCTGTCCAAAAGCAGGAATGTAATTGCCCAAGACGCCATAACGCTTCATCGCTACCATCGTGTCATATAAATGCGGTGAGCGAATAATCGACATAAACAGTGCTTGATGTTCTGGATTGTCGCGGAAACGCTGATCAATCCGTTTTGCAGCAAGCACCAGCAGACGCAAGGTACGGGCACGAATCCCCGTAATTTCAGGGCGATTTGCCAACAGATAGAATAACTCTAAGATGGCAATTGGTTCTTCTGAAAATACTTTATGATGTTGAACAGCCAATTTCCCATCGACAATTTTAAAACGTTCATTAATATCAATAATGTGGCGTTCATAATCAGGTAGACGAGGGGTAATCACCGACTCATTGAAATAGGCGAGTAGCATTTCATTCAGCGTTGAAACTTGCTGCGCGGTACGATAGTAGCGCTTCATAAACTGTTCAACAGCAAAGTTAACAGGCTGACCTTCTTCACGCACATAGCCAAATTTTGCTGCGATATCACGTTGATATTCAAACAATAAACGGTTTTCATCGCGTTTGGCTAAACGGTGTAAGTGGGTTCGAATTTCCCATAAAAAGCTTTCCGCTTCTTCGAGTACGCCGAGTTCAAATTCGGTAATAAAGCCCAAATGCACCAGGTCATAAATACGATTAACACGGAAGTGACGTTTGGCAATCCAGCCAATCTGGTTGATATCCCGAATACCGCCTGGGGCATTTTTAATATCAGGTTCTAGATTACTTTCGGTATTGTTGTGTTGCGCATAACGTTTGGCTTGTTCAACCATTTTGGCATCATAGAAGGTTTGATCCGTCCATGTTTGCGCAACGATACGGCGTGGCCATTTTGCCAGTTGCTGATTGCCTGTAATGAGACGAGCTTCAATCAATGTAGTCGCAACAGTTAAATCATTAATGGCTTGTTCAACACAGTTTTGAATGGTACGAACGCTGATACCCGGTTTGAAATTACCGACATCCCATAAAGAAGAAATAAAGGTCGAGATCAGTTTTTCTTGTTCTTCACTGATTTCATCCTCAGACAAAATCATGATATCGGTATCTGAATAGGGTAGCATTTCATGGCGACCATAACCGCCTACTGCAAATAAGCCCAATTCAGTTTGATCTAAACCGGCATGACTCCAAAGAAAGATCAGGGCCTCATCAATAGAGTCTGAACGCGCTCCAATCACTTCACGAATAGGTTGACCATTTTCATAGCTCTCCTGTAATTGCTTTTCTACATCCGTACGCCATTGGTTAATGGCTTGAATATCATGAAGACTGGTGACGTAGTTCAACAAAGGAGAGGTCTTGATCATAAAGCTGGATCTTCTATCAAAGCCCCTCTAAAAAGAGGGGAAATTGTGATAATAATAACCTAAGGTCATCTTAAGCGTTGGTTTGTACACTCACTTGGTCTGCGGCTTGCTGTGCCAATTCACGTGCAAGATCAGTCGTTTCAGCGCGAGCAGTTGCAACTCCCATACGGCGACGTTTAAAGCCCTCAGGTTTGCCAAATAGACGTAAGTCTGTGTTTGGATTTGCTAAAGCAAGATTCAAGCCAGTGAAACTCAAGTTTTTAGCATCAACACCTGCATAAATCACCGCACTTGCAGCGACACTATGGCGTGTTGTATTGACAGGTAGACCGAGAATTGCACGTGCATGTAATTCAAATTCACTTTGGAATTGTGAAGCTAAGGTGACTAGACCTGTATCATGAGGGCGAGGTGAAACTTCACTAAACCAAACTTTATCACCTTTAATAAACAGCTCTACACCGAAGATACCACAACCGCCTAAAGCAACAGTGACTTTATTGGCAATGCGTTTTGCTTCTTCCAGCGCAGCAGGCGTCATCTGTTGCGGCTGCCAACTCTCGACATAATCACCCGCATCTTGGCGGTGTCCAATCGGATCACAGAAATGTGTTTCGATTTCGCCTGTTTCTGGATTTTTTGCACGGACGGTAAGCAGGGTAATTTCAAAATCAAAATCGATTTGCGACTCAATAATCACAGTACCTTGATTAACACGGCCACCTTGCATTGCATAGTCCCAAGCGGCATCCACTTCATCAAAGCTCTTCACACGAGATTGACCTTTACCTGAAGAAGACATCACAGGTTTTACAAAGTTTGGATAACCAATGTCATCACAGGCAGCGCGGAAGCTTTCTAAGGTATTGGCAAAGCGATAAGCAGAGGTTGGTAGGCCGAGTTCTTCAGCAGCTAAACGACGAATGCCTTCACGGTTCATGGTGAGGTTCACTGCTTTTGCAGATGGAATCACCGTTGCAGTTTGGCTTTGTTCAATTTCAACCAAAACTTCTGTGGCAATGGCTTCAATTTCAGGAACAATTAAATTGGGTTTGATCTTTTCAATCAGTTGTTTTAATTCGGCTGGATCGGCCATATTCAGGGTATAAGTATAATGTGCGACTTGCATTGCAGGTGCATGATCATAACGATCTGCAGCATGAACTTCGACACCTAAGCGTTGTAAAGAAATCACAACTTCTTTACCTAGCTCTCCAGAACCTAACAGTAAAACCTTAAATGCAGAAGATTGAAGTGGAGTTCCAAGAGTGACGCTCATGCGAATAATCCTATCCTGAGTAATTTGCGTTTAAGCATAGCAGAACTTTTTACGGAATTAAGCTAATCTGACACAAAAAACCTGCTTTTTGTTAGACAGAAAATTGCACTTCATCTGCGATTTGGCTGCTTACACATCCACCTGATAATTCAGTTGTAATTCATCTGCATGTTGACCACGGATTCCCCAATTGCATTTCGGTGTTTCAAAAATTGTAATTTCAATATCTTGTGTTGAAATCCCACATTGTTGCTGAATATAAGTGAAAATATTTTGAATCAAACGTTTTTTGGCTTTAGTGCTTCTGCCTTCAAACATCGAAATTTCGATAATTAGATAATGCTGGCTCCGATCATTGGGATAGATAAAGTCTTCTTCCGCTAGTGCAATAAAACGCTGAAATTTCTTTTCGATGGGATAGTTCAAACTTTCAATTAGCGCTTGATGTACGGCATGAGAAAGTTGATTTCTAAACTGTTCAATAGTGGTTTGTAAGGCATAAATCTTGATTTGTGACATTGTTGATTTCTTCCTTGTTGAAGTTTTAATTTTTTATAGATGGACAAGTCTGACAGTATGCTGAACAAAAGCATAAAATCAATTGCTTAGAATAAAAAGCATTCTGCTGGGTAAATAAGTAACAAGCATTGAGAATTATTCCCAAATTGACTAGCATAATGTCCAAATGTTTCATCGGCGATTTGCTATGTCTAATCCAAACTCTCGTGTAACCGCAATCCTGTTGTGTAGTGCATTTTTATTGGCTGCTTGCGGAAACTCAAATAATGAGCCAAAAGAAAAGGTCGAGATCAAACCTGCGCCGAAACTTAACAATGATGCCACCACCTATGCCAATACAGCATGGAAGTTGATTAATGACATCGATCCGATTGTTTATAATAAACAAGTGACTGAGATTGAAGAAAAAGTTAGAAAACCATTGCGTCAGCTCAGTACCGATTGGCGTATCAATGTCAAAATGACTGATTCCGTGACGGAAGGCAAATATGCATTGTGTCGTAAAGCATTGACCAGTTTGGATACATGGGCACGTGATGTAAAAGACAATACCAGTGCATCGACTCAGAAGCAGGCTGATTATGAGCGCGATAAAGCACAATGTAAGGATGCAATTGATAATCCCGCGCTAGGTAATACTTCACCTAAGTAAGCTTATACAAATAAAAAAGCGAGATAAAACATCTCGCTTTTTTATGGTTAAAGTCATCAAACGCTTATGAGGTTTTGGCCGTTTTTGCTGCTTCCTGTTTGGCTTTGGTTGCAGTGCTACTGGCTGCTTTTTTCGTATCTGTTGTAGCTTTCATTGCATCGTGTTTCGCAGTATCTTTCATTTTCGTCATGTCATGCTTTGCAGTATCTGTTGTTTTGGTTGCTTCTTTCTTGGTTTTTACCACACTTGTTGCAACACATTTGCCACCTTTGTGATTTGGTCCTGTACCACCTTGGATTTGAGTTCCTTTCGGGCAGGCAAATGCGCTAGCGCTGAGTACGGTAAATAAGCCTGCTGTTAAAATCGTTGCAATTTTTCTCATGATTGTCATCTGCATCGGGTAAGCGATAGTGCTTAGCTTTAATGTATGCGTGTTGAAGATAGGAAAGCAGACTGATTTTGTGAAATATTTTAGGGCATCAGTAGTATTTTATAGTGAGAGTTTATCTTTTAATTTATGTTTAAGCTTAAAAGCATATTGCAAAAAATGCTGTGCTTATCCATTTAAAATACAAGATAGTATACTTACGCTTTTAGGTGACCGACTGTTGCCAATTTTCTAAGCCGATCTAAATCAATGACTTCGATTTTCTTGAAACCAAGCTGAATGACGCCTTGCTTTTCGAACAGGTTGAGTTCTTGATTTACAGTCTGTCTAGATACCGTCAACATATTGGCCAATTGGTCTTGTGAGATTTGAATACTAAAATCCTGAATAAACGAACGATTGCCATAACCCTCTAAAATAAACAATAAGCGTTGTGCCAGACGCTGGGTAATGCTTTGGGTTTGAATCGCAATTTGCTCTAAGAACACATAACGTAGTTTTTGACTGGTCAGCAGGGCAAAGTAGTACCAGTAATACGGATTTTGCAGCAAGAAATCTTTCAGTAGTTGTGCTGGTATTTGTAGAACCACGCTTTTCTTCAATGCAATCGCATCATGTGAGCGGGGTTGCTGGTCGATGAGGGAAATTTCACCAAACCACATGATCGGTTCCGCAATTGCAGCAATCGCTTCATTGCCATTGACGTCGATATAACCCAAGCTAATTGAGCCTTCCAATACGCCATAAACCCCATCAAATCGATCTTGTGCACTAAAAACAGCTGCATTTTTCTCGATGATATGCTTCTTGCCATGTTCAATAATAAAATTTTGAAAAGGCTCCGCTAGGTGGCTAAACCATGAGTTTTGCTGCAAATGTTGGATATAAATCGAATTTAGCACGGCGGGTTCCTGGGTGAAAAATAAATCCATTTGTCAGCTACATGACAACTTCGCTGCAATATTTCTTATAGATTAATAGCATAAACGAATTATATGAGGAATGAGCAATGACAAATTTGGAACGTCTACTTAGTCAATATGCGGCTTATCACTTAGATCGAAATAATGTTGTGACTCATTTTGTGGGTATTCCTTTAATTGTATTTTCTATTCTGTGTTTAACAGCGCGTGCTGGTATAGAAATTTCTGGCTTTTCAATTACTTTAGCCATGCTGCTTATTGTCCTAAGTACGATTTATTATATTTCACTGGATAAGTTGTTTGGTATTTTGATGCTGATTTTATTTGTCTTGGCTTATCCATTGGCTGTGAAAATTGCGGCTTTAGCAATGTGGAGTTGGCTAGGTGCGAGTATCGGTATCTTTGTGGTGGGTTGGGTATTCCAATTCGTGGGCCATTATTTTGAAAAGAAAAAACCAGCCTTTGTTGATGATCTGATCGGTTTGGCCATCGGGCCTTTATTTGTTTTGGCTGAATTTGTTTTCTTACTAGGTTTCCGTAAGCCGTTGCATCAAAGGATTTTAAAAGAAGCCCAAATGAAACGCGCTGAAATGGATATGAAGCCGCAAACAGTCGCTTGATGCTATGAACGCACATATACAAAGCTAAGTTGATCAAGCTTGGCTTTTTCATTGATTAGATTGAAAGATTCTAAAAAACTCGTTCAGTTGCTAAGCTATCTCTATTCAAATGTAGTAGTCAGAATTAAAAAACACATGACAGGAATTTACGAATATTGGTCATTACCTTGCAAATTAAACATTAAATGTCCCGCATGTCAGGCCAAGGCAGATTTTGAATTTGCCCGATTGGCGAAGATTCCGTTAAAAAAAGATGTCGATTATTTTCAGCATCATGCAGATTTTGAATATGCGC
Source organism: Acinetobacter sp. TUM15071 (assembly GCF_008980925.1). Classification (NCBI taxonomy): domain Bacteria; kingdom Pseudomonadati; phylum Pseudomonadota; class Gammaproteobacteria; order Moraxellales; family Moraxellaceae; genus Acinetobacter; species Acinetobacter sp. TUM15071. The sequence continues at coordinate 177,374 of NZ_BKGB01000007.1, forward strand.
GTTTTCAGGATTCCTGTGGCGGTTACTGGCATGCTGCATTTTATTATCCGAATCTTTCTAGTGGTATTGACCAGATTCAAGACTTGCCAGAAGGCTATGATTCAAAGGCTTGGAGTACACGCTATTCAGTTCAAAGTCGGGGTGGGGTAATATGTGAATCTTGTGGTTATCGGCAGAAACATGAATTGAACTGGCCGAATGATGCCTATTATGTGGTGATGTATCGGCAACAGGCCTTATGGGCCTTTCACCGTGAAGCCGCAATTGAGCTCTATCATTATTTGAGTGAAGCTTTGCGTGACCATAAAAAATATCGTTATTCATTCTTTTTATTGCATATTCCAACGATCTTCAAGCAGAAAAAAGCACGGCAGCATGTGACTCAGCGATTGCAAAAATTATTGAGTTAATGGGCTGTTAAAGTTGGGGTTATCTTTGAGCAAATAAAAAAAACCGCCAATAAGGTCATTACTGGCGGTTTGGAAATCAAAAAAATGATTTATACGTTAAAGCGGAAGTGTAATACATCGCCGTCTTGAACAACATAGGTTTTACCTTCTAAACGCCATTTTCCTGCTTCTTTGGCGCCGTTTTCACCGTTATATTGGATGAAATCATCATAAGCCACACATTCAGCACGAATAAAGCCTTTTTCAAAGTCAGTGTGAATCACACCAGCTGCTTGTGGAGCAGTCGCACCGACTTTAACCGTCCAAGCACGAACTTCTTGTACACCAGCAGTGAAGTAAGTTTGTAAGCCAAGTAAGCTATAACCTGCACGAATTACCACGTTTAAGCCTGGTTCTTCCATGCCCATCGCTTCCAAGAATTCAGCGCGATCTTCATCTTCTAATAATGAAATTTCAGCTTCGATTTGGTTGCAAAGTGGTACAACAATGGCATTCTCTTCAGCAGCAAGTTTTTTTACTGCTTCAAGGTGAGGGTTGTTTTCAAAACCGTCTTCTGCCACGTTGGCAATATACATCGTTGGTTTAAGAGTCATTAAACCAAAACCACGGACTGCTTTACGTTCATCATCAGAAAGATCTGCTGCACGTGCTGGTTTACCTTCATCAAGTAAAGGCTGGATTTTTTCTAAAACTGCTTTGGTTGCAAGTGCTTCTTTATCGCCACCTTTTGCGGCTTTAGTTAAACGTAATAACGCTTTTGCAACAGTATCAAGGTCAGCAAGTGCAAGTTCAGTATTGATGGTTGCGATGTCATCTAATGGGTCAATTTTACCATTTACGTGAATCACGTTTTCATCTTCAAAACAACGAACCACGTGTGCAATTGCATCTGTTTCACGGATATTGGCAAGGAATTGGTTACCCAAGCCTTCACCTTTTGATGCACCAGCAACCAAACCTGCGATATCAACAAATTCCATTGTGGTTGGAATAACACGTTGCGGTTTAACAATCGTTGTAAGTTTATCTAAACGTGGATCTGGAACAGGGACAATACCTGTATTCGGTTCAATGGTACAGAACGGAAAGTTTTCAGCTGCAATCGCTGCCTTTGTTAATGCATTGAACAATGTAGATTTACCTACGTTTGGCAGACCAACAATACCGCAATTAAAACCCATGAAACCACTCACAAATGTGTTATTTAAAAATTGCTGCTGATTTTACATGAAAGCCATGACAAAGTCAGGTCATGGCGAGTGCGGATTTTTATTTCGAGCTTAAACTTTGCGTTTATCGAGCTGTTTGGCAATATTATCGCCTGTCGTTTGTACCAACATGACCAAAACAATCAGGACTAAAATCACCGCCAGCATCACTTGCATATCAAAACGTTGATAGCCGTATCGATAGGCGATATCGCCCAAACCACCAGCACCAATGGCACCTGCAATTGCAGAGGAACTGATCATGGTGACAATGGTCACGGTAAAGCCTGCAACTATCCCTGGCAAAGCTTCAGGAAGCAATACATGCCAAAGAATTTGCTTGCGGTTACAGCCCATCGCCTGTGCCGCTTCAATCAACCCTTGATCGACCTCACGTAGACTGACCTCTGCAATACGTGCGAAGAAAGGAATCGCGGCGATGGTCAACGGCACAATAGCAGCCAAGACGCCGTAACTGGTACCGACGATCCATCGGGTAAATGGAATCAAAGCTACCATCAAAATCAGGAAGGGGACTGATCGAGTGATGTTAATGATCCAGCCTAAAGACTGATTGATTTTCTTGGAAGGATAAATCCCAAAATCAGCAGTACTCACCAAAATTAAGGCAATTGGCAGACCAATCAAAAAAGCGAGAATCGCAGAAACACCGACCATGATTAAAGTATCGGTGGTTCCTGTCAGTAATAGATCAATGAGTTGATTGTACATAACCGATCACCTCAAGTTGTGTTATTGCTGGATGTTTTTCAGATTGTGAGCGGTTTAGATCAAATTCGAGATTGCGAATTCCGATGATCAATGAGCCAATGGTACGTTGCTGAATGCTATTAATTTGACTGTAATACACCTGAACGGGACTATTAAAGCCATCCAATAGTTCATATAAATTAGGCACCGATTTCGATTCACTGACATATTTCAATTTTAAAATCTGATGCGTACTCTGAGGCAGAATGGTTTGGCTCAACTCAAAGGGTAAATTCACCTGTTCAAAGTTGAGTAATTCCTGCGTGATCTGTTGTTGTGGATTGGAAAATACCGACCAGACTTGCCCAGACTCAACGATTTCACCTTGATCAATTACGATGACCTGATCGCAAATCTCTTGGATGACCTGCATTTCATGGGTGATCAAGACGATGGTTAAACCGAGGTCTTGGTTGATCTGTTTTAATAAGGACAGAATATTGGCAGTACTTTCAGGATCCAGTGCGGAAGTTGCTTCATCACAGAGCAGGATTTCAGGCTGAGAAACTAAGGCACGCGCGATACCAACTCGTTGTTTTTGTCCACCAGACAATTGAGCAGGGTAATCATTTCGCTTTGCCTCTAATCCCACCAGCGTCAGTACCTCGCTGACCCGTTGTTCAATCTCAGCCTTGTCATAACCTGCAATACGTAGCGGTAAAGCTACGTTTTCCCACACCGTTTTGGCAGACATTAAATTAAAATGCTGAAAAATCATGCCGATTTTCTGCCGAGTTTTGATCAGCTGGGCATGGCTCAATTCTGCAATATTTTGTTGATGAATCAAAATACTGCCTGTATCAATCGACTCTAAGCCGTTTAAGGTACGGAGTAGGGATGATTTACCAGCGCCACTTTTCCCGATAATCCCAACAATCTGTGCTTTGGGAATATCGATATTAATGTCTTTTAAAGCATGTAAGCGTTGGCCCTGTACATCATAAAACTTATTTAAACCGCGTATTTTCAGATGCGGGACTGAAAAATCGACCTGTGAACCAAAACTCACCATGATTGTTCTCCTTATTTCCAACCTGGGAACCACAACGTTGGACCGAAATCGCTATCCAAGGCTGCTTTAACTTTGGGTGAGTTTTGATAAATTTCGACAAATTTCTGTAGCTTGTTGTCTTTGTCCTGATAGTCATCACGCACCACAAATAAAATCGCATAACGTTTATTGGTGTTGTCATCAAACAATAAGGCACTTTCAGGATCAGCCGTTTTGGCTAAACGTAAGTAATGTGGGTAGCCAAAAGCGAGATCAACATCATCAATGGCACGTGCAGTTTGCGGGCCTTCAACTTCGGTAAATTTCAGGTTCTTCGGATTCGCTGTAATGTCTTTCAGTGCAGAAAGGTGATTATTGCTGTCTTTGAGTTCAATTAACTTGGCTTGTTGTAACAGTAATAGCGCACGGCCTTGATTGACAGGATCATTCGGAATCGCAACAGTGGCACCATTTGGAAGTTCATCAAAACTTTTATATTTTTTTGAATACAGTCCAACATGTGAAGCCGCACCCGCAGCAAATGACTTTAATTTAAAGCCAGTTTCTTTAATGGCATTATCCAAAAAAGGTTGATGCTGGAAAAAGTTCGCATCAATATCACCATGATTCAAAGTGATGTTTGGGGTATTCCAGTCGGAAAACTCGACCAATTTGACATTCAAACCTTGCTGTTTGGCTTCATCCACTGCAACTTGCAATGGATGGGCAAAAGAAGGACTGATCCCAATCACCAGTTCACTGCTATGGTTCTGTCTTTGTTTATTCCAAATCAATAAGGCAATAATTGCGACAACAACGACAAGGCCAATACCAAGCCATTTTTTAGAGGCTGTTTGAGCCATATATTTCTCCAATTCTTTTCTTAAATGTTAAGCACTAATTTCTTCAATTATTTTTAGGTCATCTGCGTTGTTATGCGGTCTACATCGGAACTGATTTGCAGGATGGCTTGCAGCTAAATGATCGCCTTGGGCAAATAGCTTATTGCGTAATGAGCCTGTAGCATATTCAGTTTTATAACGTCCACGTTGCTGTAACTCAGGAATTACCAGTCGAATAAAATCATGGTGTGATTCAGGTGCAACCGTACGGGTCAGGTTAAAACCATCAATACCAGTTTGATCGAGTAGTTCAATAAGGTATTCCGCAACTTCAGCACCACTCCCTACAATCAGGGGATAACGTCCACCCAAAACATGCTGTGCTTTCAGGTCATTTTTGCTGATGCGCTGTTCTTTAAATTTCTCATTGACGGAAGCAATGCTATTGCTCTTTTGATAAGGAATCGCTTCATCATCTGCAAACTTGGCAAGATCAATTCCGACTGAACTGGCATAATGTGCTAAACCTGCTTCAGGACTGGCATATTGTCGGTATTCAGCCAGTTTTTGCTGGGCAAGTTCATGTGTTTCAGCCACAACGACGGTAATGCCGACAAAGATTTTAATCGCATCTTCATCTCGACCTTGTTGCTGTGCTTGTAGTCGTATTTTATTAACTTGCTGACGAATCTTTTCAGGCTGATCACCACCAATAAAAATACATTCGGCATGACGTGTGGCAAACTGTAGTCCTTTCGGTGAAGCACCTGCTTGGAAGAGTGTTGGCGTACGTTGTACCGACGGCGCAACCTGAAATACCCCTTGGCTTTGATAATACTGCCCTTGATGATTGATCGAGTGGACTTTATTTGGATCAGTAAAAACGCGCTGTTGCTTGTCTTTCTTTAGAGCGTCATTTTCCCAAGAGCCTTCCCAGTATTTATAGCAAAGCTGTAGGAACTCCTCGGCCTGATCATAACGCGCATCATGATCTTTTAAGCCTTTTTGCCCAATTAGGCGTTCGGCACTATCCAGATAGCCTGTGACAATATTCCAGCCTAAACGACCTTGGGTTAAATGATCGAGACTGGCAAAGCGCCGTGCAAATTGGTAGGGCTGTTCATAGCTGAGATTGACGGTAACACCAAAGCTTAAATTCTGTGTCACCAAAGCCATCGCCGAAATTAGGGTAGAAGGATCATGACTTGGTAACTGAATCGATTCTTTCAGGGTGAGATCGATGCCATTCTGATAGACATCATAAACACCTGTAATATCTGCAAGGAATAAGCCATCAAACAAACCTTGTTCTAAAGTTTGTGCGAGTTCAGTCCAATAACTCAGTTCATTAAAGCGATGTGATTGATCACGCGGATGCGTCCATAAGCCATGATTGATATGACCGACACAGTTCATATCAAAGGCATTTAACAAGATTTTTTTAGCAGTCGTTTGACTCATTACAAAGTCCCCCGACGTGGAGGCAGAATGCCATTCAACACATAATTACCAATGAAGTAATATTTCCAGCGTGCAGCATCATGCAAGGTATGTACACGTGCATTACGCCAATGACGATCCAACCCATCTGCACGTTGACTGCCACGACTACCCGCCAACTCAATCAATTTCGATGATGCCTTTAATGCAGTTTCAGTACTATGCGCACGAACTTTGGCGACATCAATTGAGGCTTTGGCCAAGGTCTCAGCATTCAACTCGTATTTAGCAGCATCAACAGATCGAGCTGCTTGTTTAAGGAGTAATTCGCTGGCTTTGACATCGGTTGCCACACGACCCAGCTCAGACAGGGTTAAGGGATCTTGAGTAGCGGAATCAATATTGGCATCAATCCAAGGGCGGGCGACACGTACACGCTCCAGTGTTTCCTCAAAGGCTGCACGGGCAATCCCGACTTCAATTGCGGCATGCATGATTTGAGCAAATGGTCCCACTAAAGACAGTTGCTTAAAGGCGGTATCAAACGGAATCACATCCTCTTTGGCAACAAAGACCTGATTAAATTTGACTGTACCACTGCCCGTAGTCCGTTGCCCAAAGCCAGACCAGTCATCAATCAGTTCTAATCCTTGACTGTCTCTTTGTACAAAAGCCAAAAATTCGTTACCTGTTTCATCAACCACCAGTGTTGGAATACGATGGGCGAATAGGCTCCCGGTGCAATAGAATTTTTCCCCTTGGATCCGATAACCATTTTCGCTTGGAATTAAGGTGGTTTGCTTATGTGCAGAGGTACGTGTTTTAAATTCAGCTAGCGCATTACCAAAACGCGCACCTTTTAACACTTCTTGATAGAGGCGTTTCTTTTGCGCTTCCGTACCAGTATTGCGTAATACTTCCAATGCATAAAAATGGTTTTGTGGAATCTGACCGATTGAACCATCCGCACCGCTAAACAGCGCAATGACTTTGGCTACGGTTAGGCTGGAAACTTCTGCACCGCCATACTGTTTAGGTACAGTAATCGCCCATAAACCTGACTGACTGTAGGCTTCAATTTCAGTAAACGGCAAGTTTCGATTGGCATCACGTTCAACCGCCGCGTGTTTAAACTGTTGACTGAGTTGAGTCGCAATTTCTAGGGCTTCGGCATCGCTTTGGATAATATGGGCTGCTTTAAAATTGGTTTTGGCAAAACCTTGTAATTCTTGATATGAGGTCATGATGATTTGCTCCTTAAATCCAGGCATGGCGGGCAGGGTGTGTACCATTAAGGTAATAGTCACCGATGGCATGGAATTTCCAACGCACAGGATCGTGTAAGGTATGTACGCGAGCATTGCGCCAATGCTGATCAAGATTATGTTGGCTCAGGCTGGCACGGCTTCCACCAAGTTCGAGTAGTTTTTCTGAGATATGCAGGGCAGCATCATTGGCATAGATCTTTGCTTCTGCCACTAAAATAGAGGCGTGAGCAGCTTGCTCAGCAGAAATTGCAGCGATTTGATCAAGTTCATCTAGATATTCAGCAGCATCATCCAGTAATAAAATGGCTGCATCGAGCAGGATATTGAGCTTGCCAACTTCTTGTAGGGTGTAATGTTCTTCACTGGCTTTTTCTACACCTGCATCCACAATTGGACGTGCTTTACGAATGCTAGATAAGGTGTCATCAAAAGCTGCTTCGGCAATGCCAACATCAATCGCAACCTGTAAAAGTTGAGAATAGGCACCGCGAACATTTGGGGTGTCAGCAATAATGCGCTCATCAAAAAATAGTGTAGGATCAACGACAACGTTGTGTAGTTTTACCGTTCCACTGGCAGTAGTACGTTGACCAAAGCCATTCCAGTCATTAATCACTTCAACACCAGCAGCATGTCGATCAACGATCGCCAATACGGTATAGCCATCTGGGTGTAGGGCACGAATTGCTAACCAGTCTGCAAAGCTGGTCCCTGTAGAGTAAAACTTTTCCCCGTTTAAAAGGTATTGACCATTTTCCAAAGTTAAAGTGGTTTGAATGGCTTTGGTGTCTTTAGAATTCTTTTCTGGTCCACCATTGGCGATGCGTTTGCCTGCCAGAATTTCAGTATAGATAAACTGTTTTTGGGTATCTGAACCTGTGATATTAATAAAATTTAAAAGGCCGAATTGGTTTTGTGGAATTTGTCCAACATTGGCATCGGCTTTACTTAAAATACGAAACACATGGGCTAAGGTCTTATTGGAGACAAAAGCACCACCATAGTGTTGCGGTACACGGATTCCACCCAGACCTTTTTGGCTAAACTGAATAATTTGTTCGGTGGGTAAAATACGATTTTGATCACGATTATTTCGATCTTCTAATGCAAAGTCAGCAACTTGATAGGCAGCATTGATGGCCTGCTGATCATTTGAAATCAGTTGTGTTTGAACTTGAATCACTGATTGATTACTGGACATGTGAGCACCTCTAATAGATAAGAGACACTTTACAAAAGTTTTACTTTTCAACTAAACCATCAGTTATGGCTTGTATATCACAATAATTCCTAAGCATTTTTTATGAGAAAAATAACAGAAAAATTAATATTAAATATTAATATAAAACAATGGCTTGAATTTTGTGCTGGTTTATTAAACAGTATAAAAATTCATTTTCTATGAATGAGAGGAATATTCTCACCATGAAAATTTATAAAGAGATTTCGCCAAAATTAAAAAAGATCGAACGAAAAGGACATTGTATTCATTAACTTTTACTTCTAAAGTAGGGAAAACCTTATGTTTGATCGAGTAGAAAAATAAATTTGGAGAGTTTATGCGGGTTTTATACCAATTTCCTTTGTCTCACTATTGTGAAAAAGCTCGCTGGTTGTTAGATCATAAGGAATTGGACTATGTGGCACATAATTTAATTCCAGGGTTCCATCGTGCGTTTACTTATCTAAAGTCTGGGCAATATTTATTGCCGATGCTGAAAGATGATAAGCGGTGGGTTGCTGATTCAACACAAATCGCTTTATATCTTGATACGACCTATCCTGAACATGCGTTATTGAGACGCGATGAGCAGTTACGCGAGCAAGCTTTAGAAATCGACAAATTGACTGATGAACTTGGTGTACATGTTCGTCGCTGGTCATTGGCACATGCACTGTCAGTGGGTGATCATCCGCTTGAAATCATGATGGGTGAACAAGGCTATTTACGTCAGTTTGAGAAGATTTCTAAACCAATATTAAAAAGTCTGGTGTCGACCAACTATAAATTGAGCCCTGAAAAAGTTGCTCAATCCAAGTTGCGTATGACCGAGTTAATTAGCGATCTGAATCAGCGTCTGATTGATAATCAAGGGCGTTATATGGTTGGTGATCGGCTTGGTTTAGCGGATATTTCAGTCTGTTCTATTCTTGCACCGTTATTGGTGATCAAAGGCACGCCTTGGGAACTCGAGAATGACGATATTGAACAGTTTGATGGCGAACTGAAGCAATATTATGACTATTTATCAGATCTGCCGATTGGGCAATACGTTCAGCGTATTTACGCAACTGAGCGTAATGCACGCGTCGATTGGCGTGGTTTGTAAACCAAATTTTGAGTCGAAAAGCCCTGATGAATAAAATCGGGGCTTTTTTATGGGAAAGAAAATTGAAAAACTATTGATAAAGCAAAAAATAATTAAAGAATAAAATTAATTTTTAAAAGAAAATTCGTTTTAAGCAGAAAATATTAGAAATTATTGCCAAATTTACTTTAAAAAAACTGAAAAGAGGGAAATAATTATAAAAAGGCTTTGTTATCTTATGTTTCAGGGTGTGATGGGGATCGAAACGAGTTGTTCAACTATTGGGAGATCAGTTGAACAGTTGCTCAAAAGGTCTTGTTTCGGCTTTGAGACAAAGATAAACCAAAAGTTTATCGGAATCATGTTTGCGTTATCCATGCAGCATCGTCAAAAGTTAAACGAATGTTTTCCCTTGACCCTTAAAAATTACTGAGTGAGCAGTTCCGATAAAAACATCGATTGAAAGAGAGGACTGTAGAATGGAATTGGATCGTTTTGATAAACAAATTCTTGAAATTTTGACCCATGAAGATGTCAATCTGAATGAGCTATCAGAGCGTATTAATCTTTCGGTGAGTTCAGTGCATCGTCGCATTAAAAACCTGATTGAATCCCAAGTGATGGGACAGCTCAAACGAGAAATTAATTTTAATAAATTGGGCTTTAGCTTACATATTCTTTTGCAGGTTTCCTTGAGCAAACACGACAGCGAAACTTTTGATAAATTCCTACAAGAAATTGAAGATATTCCAGAAGTGACCAATGCCTTTCTCGTGACAGGACAGAGTGCCGATTTTATTTTGGAATTGGTGGCACGTAATATGGATGACTATAGTGAAATTCTATTACGCCGTATTGGTAAGATTGATAGTGTCGTCGCACTACATTCAAGCTTCGTGATCAAAGAATATAATGTATTTAACTGCTATAAACTTTTAAATAAGCTATAAAAAAATGCATCTAAAAAGATGCATTTTTTATCATCTAAAAGAATTAAGCATCAAGTTGAGCTAAAACTTCTTCAGAAAATTCAACGTTGGTATAGACGTTTTGAACATCGTCAAGATCTTCAAGCATATCAATCATTTTCAAGATTTGTTTCGCTTGATCGATATCGGTGATTTCAGCCTTAGTTGAAGGGCTCATTACAACTTCAGCATTGTCAGATTTTAAACCTGCTGCTGTAAGGGCATCCTGAACATCACCAAAGCTTTCTGGGCTAGTGATCACCAAGATACTGTCTTCATCAATCTCGATATCATCTGCACCAGCTTCTAATGCGATATCCATGATTTTGTCTTCTAAAGAAACATCTTCAAAAGAAATTTCGCCACGCTTGGTAAACAAGTAGGCAACAGAACCATTGGTCCCCAAATTACCGTTGGTTTTGCTGAAACAGTGACGCACATCTGGAACAGTACGGTTTAAGTTGTCTGTCATTGTTTCAACAATAACTGCAACACCACCAACACCATAACCTTCATAGGTGATTTCTTTTAAATCATCATTATCTTCACCGCCAGCACCACGTTGAATTGCACGATTAATCGTGTCACGTGTCATATTTACTGAAAGTGCTTTTTCAACAACAGCACGCAAACGAGGATTACTTGCTGCGTCTGGACCGCCTAATCTTGCAGCAGTCACGATTTCACGGATGTATTTAGTAAAAACTTTACCGCGACTCGCATCTTGTTTCGCTTTACGATGCTTAATATTGGCCCATTTAGAATGACCCGCCATGGAAGTAACTCCAAAAAAATTAAAACTCAAAAAAGTGCAGGAATATTAGCATAGCGATGGTTTTGTTGAAAACTCTCGGAGCCCATATTCAAAATTTAAAATCTTGATCAAGTATCAAAGATTGATCAAATAGACTGAATAATTTAGTTAATTTTTACATCAATATCATACTCAGCATAAAGCGCTTTGATTTTTTCTAGATCTTGTTGCAAATCTGTTGGGTAAATTTTACCTAAAATCCCGCCTTGTTTAGTACGTGCATTGGCATACATCAAAATAATTGGCACATTGGCAGCTTTGGCGATATGCCAAAAACCAGTGCGGATGGGTTTGCGTTCTTCACCATCTTTTGCACGTGTTGCTTCAGGCGCAATCACCAGATTAAAGCTGTCATTTTGATTAAACAGCTCAACCATTTGCGTCACGATATCTTTATTGGCTTTACGGTCGACAGGGATGCCACCTAAACGTTCTAAGATTGGTTTTAACGGACCTTTGAATAATTCTTTTTTGATTAGGGTATGAATTTTGAGTTCTAAAATTTCAAATAAAGCGAGGGAGAGGATAGTATCCAGATTTGAGGTATGCTCAAAGCCAATAATGACTTGTTTTTTTTCTAAAATGCTTGGGTCAACTTTGTATTCCCAACCTGTTGCTTTAAAAATAGATTTTCCTAAAAATTTTCTCATATTCGTCATCATAGGCAATGAATGGCAGCAGTGTAATACGAGTTTTCAGGAAAATACATATCCGAAAACACCAGATGAAAAGAAATTTGGATGTCTTTTTAATGATCAAATTCGATTTTGAAATTGCTGCAGTCGTGGCTGACCTGGACAATCCGTTTGATATTCCTGCTGGACGTTGGATTGATATCCGCTTACATGAAGAGCCTATCTCTGAAGAGCAGTTACTCAATGAAATGGGTAGTGCCATTTCTGAAACGCCTGTCGAGTTTCAGCCAACCAATTTGGCTCAGGCATTGGAAGCAGCCATGGACGGTGTAGAGCCGCCAGAGATCCAGAACGAACCCTCAAACGAATCAATTTAATAGCCCGCCTAAACAGCGGGTTTTTTATGCCTAAAATTTGGAGAACAATAAATGAGTTCAGGCGCAAAAATCCGATTATATGCTTGTGAAGAGGCAGTGCTCGGCACAACTCCAGCAAATCCAGTCTGGTACACCGTACGCCGTGTAACAGATGGATTATCAGAAAACGTTTCAACAGAACAAAGTAATGAGGTGGTGGATTCACGTTTCCGTCAGGGTGCTTCGGTTACCGAAGCTGAAGTAAGTGGCCAGCTAGAATTTGAATTATCACTTGGTACTTTTGATTTATTCCTGAGTGTGCTCGCTTTTAACAATTGGGCTGCAAACGCGATTAGTTTTGGTGGTGGTGTACGTAAATCTCTGACCTTGGTTAAGGTCTATGAGGATGTTGGCCAGGTATTTATCTATCGCGGTGTACAGGTAAATAGCGGTGAAATCACCATTCAGACTACTGGCAAGATCACGGGTAACTTTGGTCTGGTCGGTAGTTCATTCACCCGTCAGCAAATTAATCCTGTTGTGAATCCTGTAGCTGCTTCAAGCCGTCCAGTGGTCAGCATGCCGAATGTTGAAAAGTTGTTGCTTAACGGTCAATCGACGCAAGGTAAAGCTTGTCTGCAGTCACTCACCATTACCTTTAATAATAACCTTGAGGCAATACGTTGTATTGGATCTGGCAAATACACTCCTGAGTTTTATTTAGAGAAAATGATGGATATTGATGTAAGTGCGAGTTTTATGTTCTCAGCTACATCTGCAGCATGGATTGATGCAATCAAAACCCGTGATGTATTCGCCTTGGGCTTTGATATCACGGACAGCAAAGGCAGTAAATATTCGTTGAACTTCCCACAGCTCGAAGTAATGGAAGCCAATCATCCTGACGGCGGTGGTGATGACATCATCACTGTTGATATCAACTTTGCCCAGGTGCGTACTAGCCCAACCATTGTACGAGCACTGGTGTAATTAAAAACATTCAAATATAGAGCCTGTGGGATGCCATGGGCTTTTTTTTATTGCTTAAATTTTAGAGGTCGTTATGGCGTTAAAAGTCGGTATTGTAAAAAGTTCAGAAGTATCCAAATGGTGCCAGTTCAAAAATGCTGAAGGAGAGGTTCAGGCTGAATTCAAGATCCGTGGAATTGCCTACAAACCTTTTCAGGTTGCGATGGAGCGAGCAGGCAATCAAATCACATCCAAAGGCTATGACGTGATGACCACAGATCCAACTGACAAGCTTTATCATGAGTTGTTAATGGATGCCTGTGCAGTACATCTGATTGAGGACTGGAAGGGCGTGGTATTTGCCGAAGTGGTGGATAGTAAGACCGTAGAGACTGATATGCCATATACAGCCGAGAATGCATCCAAGCTATTTAACCTTGGTGACATCGGTGTGGCCATCTGGTTATTTGTTAAAACTGAGGCTCAACAGATCCAAGAGGATGCTGACAAAGATAAGGCTGTTATCCTGGGAAAGTCATTGAGCTCTATAAGTATCAAAAAACGTACGCGTCGAAATCGCCACACGAAATCGAACAAATCAAGTTCTTAGGCGGTCAAATTCCAGAGCCGCCAGAATCATCCTATGCCGCTGAATCAATCTTACTGGCATTTAGTACGATTTGTAGATCCAGACGATATGAGCAGGGCATGCCGCTATCGATAGACCAGCAGGCTATTAATGTTTATGCAGAGCATAATGAGCTGCCTGTTGGTCCACATATTTTTAACGACTGCATCTTTGCTTTGGATGATTTGTTCCTCGAAGAAGCCTATAAAAAGTTAAAGACTAAAAATGCTATTGGTCGGGCAAAATAATACTTTTATCGTGAATTGGTTCACATATTTCTTGAAGTGCATGACAATTCTTTTAGATTCCAAGAGGTTGAAAAATATGGAAGTAGTTAAATTTGTTAAAAGCTTTAATACGGTAGGGTCTTATCTAACACTTGCGAGCCTTCTGCTAGCCACACTAATTTTGTATTTCTACTTTATTAATCCTTAGACCATCAGATTAGTTTTTTAATAGCCACTCTAGAGTGGTTTTTTAATGACTTCATTTCAACCATTTGATAAATTACCTCCAAACATCGGGGTGTTTATGAATAAAATATTAATAATATGTATAACAGTATTAATTGTTGGTTGTACTCAGCAGGTAAGTCTAGGGGAACGAGTTGCGAAAAAACATTTGGCTGAAGCTAATAAAAAGATTGAAGCATTTTTAGTAATTCTAAATGATCCTCTAGCTGAAAAAGATGATCAGGAATATGTATTGTGTCTAAACTATCCTAAAATTTATAAATATGAGTTTTTGCCTGCAATGCTAAAGCTTTCAAATGATGAACCAAAAGAAAAACTAATTGATAATTTAAAAATTACGACTGAGTATTACAGTCAGAAATTAAAAATTGTTTGTGAGTAGCATTTAAAAAAGTTAAGTTTCGTCTTTAAAATTTAGGGGTATTTGTGAAATTTATTTTAGTATTCAGCTTTTTAATAAGTCTAATTGGTTGCGCATCTATTCAGAATAATCAAAATGATGATTCTGTAGAGGTGCTGGGTACATTGGATCAGTTTCTAATGAAGTACAAACTGGTTGACAGTAATTTCAAATTATATAATTTGAAAGACTACTTAACAGATCCGTTATATCTTAGAGAGATTAATAGTTTCTATTATGATCTTCCAAAAGATATCAGTACTGGCCATAGCTTTGATTCAGTAGATTTTAGTCGGAATCATTTTTATGTACGGCATTCAATTGATACAGAAAAATATAAAGGGCCATAAGCATGACTAATCGACCATTATTAAAAAAAATTCTTCTTGAGCAGGAATGCAAAGGTTTATTTGCTAGCAGTAAAGCAATAAAAAAGAATGGTGGTATAGGTATTACGCAGACTTATTATTTTGTTAAGGAAAATTATAGGGTAGTAGTGGATATGAACACATCGGAATGTTAAACAAACGCTTTTTATGTAGACACATTAAACAATAACCTGCCAATAGCGGGTTTTTTAATTCCATATATTTCTAGTTTTTCACTAAAAAGTAAAATAAACTAATTGAAATTAAGGGTGAATAAATGAAAAACTAATTTTATTAGCAATTTTAATGCGTTTTTTGCGGGATGTCCTGAAACTCCAAGATGTTTGCGGTAAAAAGCGAAATCTCCACCTCCGATGCCAGGCGTACATTCTCTAGGATAATTATCGTGATTAAATTAGATGTTTTTGAGCCTTCAAAAGGGCAACCAATTAAGACAATTTACTTCTCTGACCAACATGGTTGGTGTTTTAGAGTTGCTAGTTTTCTTGAAGAAAAATTAGTTTTAGATGAGTTAAAAGAGTTCTCTGAAACAAAGCAAATCGTGAGTGAAACTTTATTTAATTCAAATTATGAAGTAATAGCTTATAAAAATTATCTCAAAGATTCGGCAGGTAAGATAATCGGAACTGAAGATTTTGAAATGATTGATGGGCAACTTAAAAAGTTGAATACCATATTTTTTGAAATTATCAATGAAGATGATAATTATATGAAACAGATATGGCATAACAACCTTAGTAAGTTGGTTTATACATTTGAAACAAGTGATAAATTTGATTTTAGATATGTTAAGCCAAATGGTGAAGTGGTTGATTCCGATGAACTACACGATTTCTTACAAGCTTATAAACCCAGAGAGTTTATTGAAATTGGAAATGAATATCTAAATCGGATTGTTAAAGAAAACACTTAAACCATAAAAAAGCCCTTCGGGGCTTTTTGCCACCTAATTTGGTGCCAAAAAGGTGGCTTAGAAAAAATTGAACAACTTATATAGAGAGCTACTTAGCTATGAATTACCAAACTGGGGAAATGATCGAACTGGGTGATTATGTTGAACTAAGTGGAGATATGACAGGTGTTGTTGTTGTGATTGTTGAAAACTCTCAATACTCAAAACCATATCCTAAAGAGGAGTGGGATTATTTAGAGAGTGGATTGTTGATCTTATCGGATCAAGCTGGATTAGTTCATTTTCCACAAATGTCCGAGGAAATAAAATTGATAAGCAAAACGACCTATTATTAGACCAGCATGACTTATATAGAAAATATAGAAGTACTAAGAATGCTCATTGGAGTTTTGGCTCTTGGGATGGTCATATTAAGCAGGACAATATAGTTCAGGGTACGAAAGCCGTTATTGAAGGGTGCACTGTATCAACCTATGTTAGGAAATGGTCTGAGGAGAAAACTCCAACGCAACTACTTCCAAAAGGATAAGGAAATGATCGAAGTAACGATTAACGAAGCAACAGAATATGACCCTATAAAAAGGGTATATTTCTCAGATTCGACAGGTAACTGCTTTAGAACATCTTTTTTTAACAAAGATGGGAAATTCCTTTTTGAAAGGATTGAGGAGATTCAACTTTCAAATAATGGTGTGCAGAGTACTTGTCTATTTGCAGGAGAGAATTATGAACTGGTAGCTTATCGTGAATATTTTCGATTTGAAACCCGTAAAGGTACTAAAGATTTTCACCGCCTAAAAGATGGTGAATTTAAGCAGATTAACTCCTCAAGTTATGAAACTTCGGATGATCCTTATTACTCAAAAATGTCATGGTTTGATGTTCATGGTGAGCTTTGTTATTACAATGAGTCAAACAGAAGTGGAACAGATTTCTTTGATCCTTTAGGGAATGCAATAGAGAATCTAGACGAATACTTATTATCTAAAGGTTTTGAGTCACTGGATAGCATTACAGACAAATTACTAAATGCTTATTTTTATTCCTCTTAATTTCTAGTTTTTAATTGAAAAGTAAAATAAACTATTTGAAAATAATGGGGATTAGTTAAAACTATGAATAAGAAAATTCATCATTTATTAGGGGAGTTACACGATGCTAGGTTGTATGGCTTTTTATTGGATGTAGATCCGAAGACATTCAGTTTGAATGTTCTCCTGTATGTTCATATTTTTTCAACTTTTGAAGACGAAAAGTATTCATTGGAGAAGGCGTTAGTTGTTTTTGAAAAGGCATCAATTCATAAATTTAGTATTACAAATGACTTGAGTAGTGGGCAATTTTATATTGTTGATTGTATTGTAAAAGATTTGGGAAATGAGAAGTTTAAGTTCATTTTCACTTTTAATGACCCTTCAATAGAACTGATTTTCATTGCTGAAAATATAAGGATTAAAAATTCAGGTGTAGTAGAAGAAAAAGATGAGCAGTTCCTACCTACGAATTGGCTTAAACTGTTAGAGCATATAAATGCAGAAACATTATTAGAGCAGATAGAGGTAAAATTCAAAAATATTACTTTAGGTAGTAATTATACGCTTGCTGAAGACGACTATGCTGATACAAATCATTGGCATTTCGATGAAAAAGGAATTGATCATAATTTAACTGATGAGGAGTGGAGAGATCAGGAAATTCGTTATTTTGAAACATGTGGATGGCTCTCAGCAGATCAGGAAGAGGCAATTCAAGCAATTAAAGAAAAAAGGAAGATGGCTAACAGATTTAGCAACCCTCTAGATATACCTGTTCTATACCTAAATTGTTACTCTACAGGGTTTAGCTATTTAAAACCTCAGGCATATTTATTCTACACACCTGCTATTATGAAATACTTTTTAAGTGATACTGAGATACTTTATTCAAACAGCTTCACATCATGGCTAAGTCGTTTGATTTGGGCTGATACATATGAGGATGTTACAAAATTATTGCAATGTTTTAGTAAGGATCAAGTTTTAGTATTAAAGGAATTTTTACTTTATGCTTCAAAATCTAATGTTGGAAGTGAAAGATTAAATAAAGCATTGAATAATATTGAGTTAATTGGTGATATCTGATTTAAATTATCATGAAAGGTAAAGATGTTGTTAGAGTTAATAATGAATAAAATCACACAAGAATATCTTGAAAAAACATTTCCTCTTTATAATCTGGGTGCCTCTTATTCATTGTTAGAATGTGATTTTTATGATACTCATCATAGATATTTTGACCAAATTGATGATTATTATTTATCTGCAATAGAAATGTCGGCAGAAGATCTAATCCTTGAATTTGGTTTTGATTGGCCTGCTTTTTACGTAGAAGCTGGATTAGAAGCGGCTCGTTCGCGTAGTAGGCCCGAAGAAGGTATTCAAACATGGGAAGATGTTAGTTATGAATATCTATATTACTTTAGCGATTCATGTAGTTTCTTAGATTCTAAAGGGTTCAAATTCTTTTTACCTGCTGCTATTAACCACTTCCTAACAACAAATAAAAATAAAGCTTTTATAGATAGCTTTGTTTTTAGATTACAAACACGATGGGAAGAAGATAATCATGTTTTTAGTGATGATCAAAAACAATTTATTAAAGAGTTTTTAAGAGCAAATAGTTAACTCAAAAGAAAAGCCTCGAGGGGCTTTTTTCACACCAAGAATTTACTGCGCCTTTAGGCGCTTTTTTATTGCCTAAAGGAAAGTTGACATGACCCAAGAATCCCGCCTAGTCATCGTGATTGACTCAAAAAATGCTGAACGCAATGCCAAAGCCTTGGCTGATGAAATGTCTAAAATTACTGAGCGAGGTGATTCAGCATCACAATCTACAAAGGACATGGGCAAACAGTTTTCTGTTACCAATAACATAGTTCAAAACTTTAATACCAATGTGAACAATGCCAATTCATCAGTGCAAAAAACGGTTGAAGTAACCAAGCAGGCGACTCAACAGAATCAAAAGTTTTCACAGGAAATTAAGAATACATCTCAGGTGCTGGATAAACAGGAAAAATCGATTCATTCCTATGGGACGTCGATCAAAGCATTGGCAGCATTTATGGTGGGTTTAGTCACTGTTAATGAAGCAATTGCCAGAGCTGATGGCGCAACTCAGATGGCTGCTCGTATTCGTAACGCAACAGATAGTGTTGCTGAGTTTGATCTTGTTCAGGGACGGTTATATGAATCTACGAAAAGTACTTACCGTGCTTTAGGTGAAGCGCAGGAGGTTTATTTAGGCTTGGCAGGTGGGATGAAAGCCTTAGGTTATGCAACTAACGATACTCTGCATGTTTCTGATTCACTTTCCTTTTCATTTACTGCAAATGCTGCACGTGCTGATCAGGCGCAATCTGCAATTGATGCATTTTCTAAATCTATGGCCAAAGGCAAGATCGATGCTGATGCATGGATCTCTATTGTTACTGCAGCAGACAATATCATTGCAGATATGGCTAAGACGACAGGAAAGACTGAGGTTCAAATTCGTGAGCTAGGTGCAACTGGTAAAATCTCGTTAGAGGATCTTATTAAAACGCTTAAAGCCACTAGAGACTCAAATCAAGAATTAGCAGATGCAATGGAGAACAGCCTTGCAGATGGTTTGACTACTTTATCTAACGCCGTGACCAAGTTACTTGGTGAAATCAATATGAGTACAGGTGCAACCAATACTGCAGCAGCAGGATTGGGACTGCTAGCCGATAATATTGATATTGTGATGAATGCTGCTATGGCAGGCGGTCTTGCTTATTTGACCAAGACAATTATTGCTAAAACCGTTGCCACTGACATCGGGATTATTTCAACGATCCGTAGTCGTCAGGCATCCATTGCAAATGCTCAGGCAGAGGCTACAGAAGCAACAGCAACGCTTAACGCTGCAAAAGCACATCTTGCAAATGTTCAAGCCACCAATGCTGAAGCACAAGCCAAATACGGCGCTACGGCAGCGGCAGCACGTTATGCTCAGGCTCAAGTTGCCGTCACTGCTGCTACGAATGCCAAATGACCGGATGACCTTATCCAATCCTGCTGCAGTCAATCCGGGTTGGTGGATCCTTAAAGAGCTTGCAACTCAGAAAACTGCTGAATTATCACCAAGGATTGTATCTATCGGTGAGAAATGGATTGGGCCATTTGTCCTGGATAATGTTGAGCGTAATAGGGTGCTGTGTAACTTCGTGGCGAGTAATGGTCTTTATGCAGTTTATGAGGGTAATAATCAGGGATATGTAGACGTTACGATTGAAGTTGAAGTTACACCTGTAAACGTGAATGGTGAGCCATTAGGTAATCCAATGGTTCAGCGAATCAAAATGAATGGATCCTCTAAATCACGTCAGACTGTGGGTGTCACGCTGGATATGACCACCTTTCAGGGGCGTTGTAGTGTTCGTGCACGCCGTGTGACGGGAGTTATCAATGCGCCCAGTGTTGTGGATGAGGTGAAGTGGCAAGCTCTCTATGGTGCTTTCCCTTTGCAAAGTACACGTTATGAGTCTGAAACGGTTTTTCGTGCTAGAACCTATGCCACCACAGGTGCCTTATCAGTTAAGACGAGAAAGATTAATTTTGATCTGCAGCGGATGCTTCCTTTTTATCAAAATGGAGAAATGACAAAAGAGGTATTTCCAACCTCAAGCTTTGCCGATGCTTTGGTCTCGATGGCACTGGATGACAAGATTGGTCGCCGTACTGTCGATGAGTTAGATTTAGAGAATATCTATCGGACTTACTTTGAGATAGTGGATTACTTTGGTACCCCGTTGGCCGCAGAGTTCTGTGCAACCATTGACGATACCAATCTATCTTTTGAAGAGCTGGTAACCAACATTTGTGATGCAGTGGGTTGTACGGCGTATCGCCAGAACAATAAGCTCAAGTTGTATTTTGAACGGCCTACGAATAACTCGGTACTGTTATTTAACTTCAGGAATATTTATCCTGATACGTATCAAAGGGATCTGAGCTTTGGTGTGATGGATGACTATGACGGCCTGATCTATGAATATACAGATCCTGCTGACGATAGCCGTATCAATATCTATCTGCCTGACAAAAGTGCTAAGAATCCTAAAGAGGTCAAATCGGTCGGTGTACGTAATAAGTGGCAAGCTCACTTTAATGCGTATCGGTTGTGGAACAAGATGCGCTTTCAGCGTAAATCCATCACTTTTGATGCAGCATCCGAGTCGGAATTACTGGTTTTACGTGATCGTATCGCTGTCGCTGATTATCGTAATGGTATTCACCAAAGCGGTGATGTTCGTCAACAAGAAGGCTTAATCCTGACACTCAGCCATGATGTGGAATTTATCGCGGGAAAAAGCTATGTGATCTATCTGCAGATGAGTGATGGCAGCGTGGATCTGATTCCTGTGACTGCAGGGGCGGCTTCAAACAAAGTCGTGTTAGGACGTTTACCGAATAGTCCACTCAAGCTAAATCCAGAGGATTACATCAACACGACTTATATCGTGGTGAATGATGATACTAAAGGCTCGTTACCTTATCTGGTGGCCAAAAGAGAGAGCCAGTTGATCAGATGACCAATAAAATCACCGCGATTAACTATGATGAGCGTTATTACCTTAATGATAAGGACTTTACCGATACTCCTGTAGACGATACTCCAATCTATATTCGTTACGACCAGCTAGATCTCAATCTAGCACGTTTATATCAAATGCAGAGAGGTGAGTTACCAATGGCAGGAGAGATCAATTTTGTGGTAGAGCCTGGTGTCATGATTTTAAGTTCAAGTGCGTTCCGACCATTAACGGAATTGATCTATAAACACTGGAATGATCGACCTTCAATTAAATATATTGTGCCTGAGATGAGGGAGGTTCCTGCAATCGATACGGGCGAGTTTCCTCCTGATCTAGTTGTAAATCTGATTGTTAAGGGAGCTGTTGTTGCACGTGGTGGCTCAGGTGGTGGTGCTACTCCAAGTGGGATCAGCACAAAATACAACTATGCCATTCAAGGTGCTCCAGGTGGCGGTGGTGCGCCATTTGGTAGAGTTTTAACTGATGTACCAATTTCTCAAGAAGTGCCCCAATTCAGAAGTTATTTCAATAATGACTACCAGACCGATAAGATTTCTGATGCTCAAAGAGATATTCCAGGTAGTGGGTATCAAAGGAATAATGGTGATTCTGTAACACCACTTTCTGGTAATGGTGGTGGTTGGGGGCAGCGCGGGACCAAGTCAATTAATGCTGGAGAGTGGAACTGGCGGTATCACGGCACTTTAGAGGGCGAACCAGGACCAGGTGGAGCTGCAATTATTGGAGCACTTCTACTGAATTTGCAAATTATCAATGGAGGTCAAATTTTACAAACGCTTTGACAGTCTTAAATCTTTTATAAGCACCCAAACGGGTGCTTTTTTATTGTCTATTGGAGACAGGAAATGCAAGAACAAGCAGCAAGCGCGGTTGAAGCTGCTACCAACACAATCGCAGCAACAGGATCAAAGGTTTCATATGTATCAGCGGGGGCATCAGTGGCAGCGTATGCAGCAAGTATCGATTGGGCAGTATGGTTTTCAGTCTTTATCGGTGTAATCACTTTTTTTACGACATTGTATTTCAAACGTCGTGACGATAAGCGGGCTCAGGAAATTCATGAATTGCGTAAGAAGCAATATGAGCAAACGAAAGAGCGTTTAAAAGGGGATTTTGATGACAAGTGAACAGACACGGGCTTATTTGGCTTTTGCATTGGTGGGGCTGATGTTTGTCCTGGTAATTGCATTATTTTTTGTCGATATGCCACGGGAGAACAGCAACTTGATCAATACAGCTTTGGGTTTTATTGCTGGAGCAATGACAACAGCCTGTGGTTTCTACTTCGGTAGCTCTGAGCAAGAAAAGAAAAAAGATAAAGATGGTTAGATATCGCAATCTATAAATAGCCGCTTTCGGGCGGTTTTTTATGCAAGAAGATAAGTGATGAGCATTAAAAATTTACAGAAAGCATTAGATGTTAATGATGACAGTATCATTGGTCGTGGAAGTCTGACCGCCTCATTCAAAATCTGATGTATCAATTGAAGCAGTACACCGTATAACAGAGTTTTCAGGAACCTTAATCTATCCGTTTGATACAACGAACTACAAACATTATGTAGGTGGTATTACACGATGTAGGGCCAGTTCTCTTGTTCAATTCAGCATGTAACTGTACGAAAAGTATAAATACTTGGAAATATGTAGGGCATTAAGATGATGCCAATTGAAACACAGTTCTATTGGCAGGTTTGGAATGAAAAATAAGCATTGGTTTTTAGGTTTACTCTTTATACCTGTTGTTGGTTGTGCACAAGATTCTAGCCCCCAAGAATCTATAAAAGATAAAGCACTTTCATCAAGAGAAGGAAATTATTTAGTCAGTACTGTAGCACGTACAGATTTGGGTAATTATTTTGATGTTCGATCTTTTGGGGTAAAACCTGATAAGAAAACAGATTGGACCAATAAAATTGACGAGATTATAAAAGAAATTGGTCCGAATTCTACCCTTTATATCCCTTCAGGGGTAGATTGGGATTATAGAGGGATCTATAGTAAAATGAAGGATTATCAGACGATTATCGATGATTCTGGTAGAGATAAACCAAGGAAAGTATGGCAAAACTCGAGATATATTTGGTATAAAACAAATTCTGAAACAGAAAAAACCTCTGGTAATACATTTGGTATTGCAGGGAATTATCATCCTGCTTTCTTTATTGACACTTGGTCAGATGGTATTAATGGAAGAAGGTCTTCAGTAATTTTTAGGGATCACGGTGAAGCTAAATGGCAACTTGTTTCTAATCCTGGTAGTGATATACGTGACTTTTCAATTGTTCAATATGGCTCAAAAGTTTATGGGACTAGAAGCCTAGTAATCGGACATCAAGATGGCCCAGCATGGGGTAAATATGCTTTTAATGCTCCAATTAGTAAAAATACAACGACAAGTTATACTTTTGGAAAACCTCCAAGTGTGAAAGAAAATGAAACCTTTTCTACACAATATTCAAGACCAGAGAGCGATACTGGAGGATTTACCCAGATTTATAAATATGGCAATGATACTGCGTATAGAACCGATATTTTGAAAGATGGTACCAAGGTCGATACATTAAAAAATGGAGGAAAAATTACTACAAATTCTAATGGTGCGATAACTGGCAGTATGTTGAGTGTTCTTGCTCCCAAATCGAGTATAGCTTTGACAAAAGATAAATCAGGGTCATTTGTCTCTAATATTAATACTGCTGGAGCTATTTCAATTACTTTACCCAAAGCAGAACCTGGCATTAATTATGAAATATCTCTAGATTCTAAAAATCCAGTATCGATTAAACCAAATGGTTTCGACTCTTTTGCTGGATTAGCAACAGGTCAGGCTTTGCAATCAAGCACAATTCAGTCAAAAGTTAAATTGGTAGCAGTAAGTAATTCTGTTTGGAGTGTTCAGCAAAATGGTGTATGGAATAACCGATAGAAAGATAGGCTACAATCTTACAGGTAGAGCGGCGGTAAATGAAGCTCTGACTTGATTAGGTACACCGTACCATTATCAAGGCCGTGTAAAAGGTGTGGATGTGGAGTGGGGTACTTTGATCTTTGAAGTGTTTGAAAAAGTCGGGCTGATGGACACTTAAATCCTTGGCCATACCCGTCTGACTAGCACATGCATCAGATGGGACAACGTTATTTAGAGCATGTTTTAAGTGTGTGCAATGAAGCGGAAGAGCCTCAATCAGGTAATCTAGTTTTATATCATTTTGGCAAGTGTATCAGCCAGGGTGCAATTGTTGTGGAGTGGCCCAACATCATCCATTCCTGTATTCATCTAGTTGTCATTCTGCAAGATGGCACAAAAGGAAGTTTAGCCTGCTGTCGAGCGGGCTTTTTTTCGTATGCAGAGGCTGAAAAAATGAGTGGTGTATTTGGTAGTACAACAATCAGCATGTCTGATACCCGTATCAATTCGATGCGGATCCAGTAATGTGCTTATGGGCTTTGTCAGCCATTGGTATACGGAAAAACTTGTGTTGCTGCAAACATGTTTTGGTTCGGAGACTTTAAAGCAACGGCGCATACAACAACTACCAAATCAGATGGTAAAGGTGGTAAAACTAAAAATACGACCTATACCTATTGCGCATCTTTAGTGCTGGGCTTATGCGAAAATCAAATTAAAGACATTGGTATTGTTTGGTTAGATAAAGATCAGATCGTTACCAAGCAAGAGAATGGTATGAACTTACTGCCTATAAACCAACTGGGTTTTGACTTGTTTGATGGGAATAATAATCCAAAGTAAAGATAGTTAGATATCGCAATCTATAATTTGATTTCAACTCTCTGTATTTCACAAAAATCTAGTGTTAAAAATAAAGGAGTTGTTCAAGTACTACAGAATAGCTCTTAAGGGCAATTATTTGAATAACCAAAACTTTTAAAGCAACTAAAACATAATTTTAAAGGAGTTTACTCATGGTAAACAACGCAGTAGAAATGCTATTTGAACAATTAACAGATACTAGTATTCCAGAAGGCCATATCGCACTAGTACGTATTCAAAATGATGTATCCTATGATCAGGTTATGACCAATCTTGAGCAGGTTGATGTGTTGCCTGGGTTTAATGTAATTGGGGTAACTAGTATTCCTAATACTGATACATCAGACTGGAAACTGACCAACTGTACGTACGAGAATGGGATATTGAGTTGGACAGAGGGGCAGCTTGATTTGGGAACCGAAAATTCCCCAGACGTGGTATATGGTTATCATGCTGGTATTCAGGCAAATATTGGTGACAAGCTTGAAATGATTGTTCCTAATGTGACAACTTTAGCTCGAGTATTGAGTGGTGCACGATTAGCAGATGTGAATGGTGTCGCAGCAGGTCAATCCAATATTGGATTTAATTCAGGCAATTCGGAGCAGGGATTAACTCTGGAAGGCAGTTCATATCAAACCTCGGACTTGCCTGTAAAATACTCAATGATTTATGTATCAGCAATTGCTGTGGAGCATGTTATTACTTCAACTGATGGAACGATTGAGCTGTTCCGTGAAACACAAAGTATCCCAGCATTTGTGGGAACCGCGTATTTTAATGTGATTGCTACTGTGACGGACGAGAACGCAATGTTTGACACAACTGTTTCAGTTAGCTAGGTCTACCATCGTATTAGGTTTTATTGCTGGAGCAATGACAACGGCTTGTGGTTTCTACTTCGGTAGTTCTGAGCAAGAAAAGAAAAAAGATAAAGACAGCCCAAATCAGTAATTAATTTTTTAAATCTACGTGACCGCCTTCGGGCGGTTTTTAATTCTGAGATTTCATGGTTTTTCACTAAAAAGTAAAATAAACTAATTGAAAAAAAGGGGGAATAAATTAAAAAACTAATTTTATTAACAATGTTATTGGGCTTGACGGGGTGTGGTGATAATAACCAGAGTGATACTTCCCAAACTAATACCCAAGTAAGTACATTGCAGAAAGCCGAAGCAACTCCAGCTGTAGCAAATTACAATTTGGCAGCTTCACCACGTGCGATGAGTGCAGTAGCTCCTTTGCAAGGTTGGAATGTTCTTTCAAGTGCCACATTGGGTGCAGAAACAATAATTGAAGCAGGAAAAGGACAATTAGGTTCTATTGCTTCGATCAGACCAAATGCCAAACAAGTTGCGGAGGTATTGCGTGGTGGAGCAGCAGGAATTGCTTTAACTATTGCTGTAGATCAATTGCTTGGTGCAGTTGATTGGGTGATGGATCCTACCAATAATCAAATTGTTTACACAGTTAAACCTAAAGATCCTCTACTTCAGTATTATTTTAGAATAGTACTTGGCAGTGAAGTGCGCGAGTTTCCGAATGGGCAAGCTAGTTGTGATGCACTTAGAGCATATTACGTATCGTTAAATGCAATGGTTGATTTTGATGTTTCATATGATGGATCTTCAGCATGTAATTTATATGGAGGAGAAAATAATTATAATGGGAATATCGGTGCCTTAGTTTTAAAAATTAAGAACCCTTATTACAACCCTCAAGCTGAACCAGAAAAGAAAACTCTATCCCTTGAAGTTGTAGCAGAACAAGTCATCTCCAATGCAGATGTTGGTAGTTTAGATGCTCAGGTTGCAACTAATATTGCATCACAGAACATTCTTAACGATGTGGTTCAAGCAGAATCAGTTGTTCAAGAACTTGAGGAAAATGCTAAATATGCAGGCCGTGCACCTAGAGCTAACATTATTTCACATGACCGTGAAAATGAAATACTTGATATGAAACCAAATGATCCTTGTGATGAAATTTCTGAAGCAATTAAGGACTTAGATGAAACAATTAATTGACGGAAAAGTGATTTAAACCCAAAAGATGTAGGGAAACCTGTTTATGTTGGTCATTAAAAAAGAATTAGAATTCTTAATAACAAAAAAGAAGATTTGGGTCGAGCTTTTAAAGTTTGGTGTGAAGGTAAGTAAAGGTGGCTAAACCATGGAATTAATTAATGACTCAATTATTTTTCTATCAGGATTCCTAAAGGGTCTTGCTGAAATTGATGGTGATATAAGGGAAAAAAACCTATACATTTTTGATGTTGAGAATGACCCTTCATTATCAATAGAAAGTAACTTTTTTAAGCATTATGATAATTATATTGGATTAGATTTTACATACGAAAAAATTAATTTTTTTAAAATTGAAACAGTAATACAGGATTATTTATTAACGAAACCTTTAGGCTTAATAATTGATACAGTTGATACAACTGAGCGGAAAAAGTATTTGGCTTATCGCATCATGGACTATCTAATGTGGTGCTTTAGTGATGATGTCGTTGTAAGTGATTTAGATGTTTATTTTGCAAAAATGAAGCAACCAAGTGGAGTATTTGTAAGGTTTTTCATTATTCCTTTAAATAACAAAGCACTTTATTTCCTAATTGAGGAAAAAGTAACTTTAGAATAGTTTTAATTTTTCAATTGACCGCCGAAAGGCGGTTTTTTATTACCTAGAGGAAAGTGAAATGGATAGAAAACCATTCTTTGATGCAGCACGTGTGCTCGCAGGCGGTAAACTTACACAAGCCCAAGTTGACGATCTAAACAAAGTAGTTGATGGCTTATCAGTAGCAAAAGGCATGACAACTAGTCGTGTCGGGATTAACTTAATCACCAGTTTCGAAGATCTAGTGCTTACTGCCTATGACGATGGTGTCGGTGTATGGACTATTGGCTTTGGTACCACGGTTTATCCTAATGGAATAAGAGTGAAAAGAGGTGGCACTTGTACTAAAGCGCAAGCAGTGTCCTTTTTTCAACATGATTTGAGGCGTTTTGAGGCGGCAGTAAACAGTACTGTTAAAGTGCCATTATCACAGAATCAATTTGATGCACTGGTGAGCTTAGCTTACAACATTGGTGAAGCCGCGTTTAAAGGATCTACTTTGCTTAAAAAGCTAAATGCAAAAGACTACCAAGGTGCTGCTGACCAGTTCCCACGATGGAATAGAGGTGATGGCCAAGTAATGAAAGGTCTAGTTCGTCGCCGTGCTGCAGAACGTGAGCTGTTCTTAAAAAAGTAATTCACCGATGTAGCGGATCTATCAGCTCATTACTGTTTAGTGTCTGCATCATTTTTCTTTTACCTGGTTGCACAGCTCACACTATAAACAACAATATCCATGTTGGAATATGTGTAAAAGCCCTCTGATGAGGGCTTTATTCTTGAAAGTATTTAATTAATTTATTCATTAACCAATCCAAATAAATAATAATGATTCTTAATTGTTTGTTGATAACGCTTATCATTCATGTTAACTTTTGTTCCGAAATTTTGCTGCCGTGTAACAAGGATTTAAAGCAGCAGAAGAATCCCGTACAGCACATTAGTTATTATGGAATTTTCTTATGTACAACTCTCCCTTTAGAAAAGCATTCAAAGTTCATCCTTTAGCCCTTTCTATTGCTTTAGCAGTCCCATCTATAGTTCATGCAGAACAGGCAACTGAAACAGCAACATTAGCGACGATAAAAGTACAAGCAGAAGAGAAGAATCCAGCTGTAACAGAAGGTTCTGAAAGTTACACAGCAAAGAGCACCAGTACATCAACAAAACTAAATTTATCTCTTCGTGATACTCCACAATCGGTTAAGGTTTTTACCCGAGAATATCTGGATGATCGCAATATTGATTCTTTTCAAGATCTAATGAATAACATTACAGGGGTTTCAACATCACGCACTGATGAACGCCAATCTGTATTCGCACGTGGTTTTCAGGTCGATTACTATTTAATAGATGGTATGCCCAGTACGACCAATTTGGGTACGGGAGATCTTGATTTAGATATTTTCGACCGTGTTGAAGTCGTTAAAGGATCAAGTGGCTTAATGACAGGGGCTGGTAACCCTGCAATGGCATTAAATATGGTCCGCAAACATGCAAATGCTAAAGAACTTACGGGTAACCTCAGTACGTCGTTGGGCTCATGGAATGAGTGGAGTAGCTCGGCTGATGTTTCTGCTCCACTTAACGCAGATGGTTCATTACGTGGACGCGTGTTTGTCAAACATTCTGATGAAAAATCTTTTATGGATTTTTATGAGAAAGAACGAAATGTGTTTTACGGTGCTGTTGATTATGACTTGAGTGACAAAACAAGCATGTCATTAGGCGCAACCTATCAAGAGTTAAATCGTGATGGTATCCGTTGGGGTGGTACACCAGCATTTTATACAGATGGAACACGCACCAATTTTTCTAGAAGCCTAACTGTAACGGCACCTTGGACCTACTGGAATGTTAATACGTCAGCTGTATTTGCTAATCTAAAGCAAAATTTATTCAATGATGTTAATTTCAATATCGCATATACCTTCCGTAAAGAAGATACCGATACCATGCTGTTATATACAGGTGGAAGAGTAGATAAAGCGACAAATACCAGTCCATTAAAAAATGCAGATGGCAAGACTGATAACGTTTCAGTGTACGGCTCGGAAGCACGAAATGAAGAGAACAATATTGATGCTTTCATCAATGCACCATTCAAAGTCTTTAACCGTCCGCAAGAGATCATCATTGGTGGCTCTTGGAATAAAAATGAAAAGACTAAGGACATTTTTGGCGGATCGAATGCGAAAAGTGAGGTTGAAAAATATTTAGGTGGACCGCTTAATTACAACGATATGGCACAAGAACTTCTTCGACCTGTTGTCTTAGATGGCAAAAATGCATTGAATGAAACGACGCAAACAGCAGCTTATGTCGCGGGTAAATTCCAAATTCTTGATCCATTAAAAATCATTGCTGGTGCTCGCTTATCTAACTGGGAATATAAATCACAAAACGGTGTTGGCGATCGCGAGTTTAATAACGAGTTTACGCCGTATATTGGCGCAATCTACGATTTCGCACGTGATCACTCAGTGTATGCGAGCTATACAGAGATATTTAAGCCACAAAGCCGTAAAGACGTAAATGATCAATATCTAGATCCAAGTTACGGTAATAACTATGAAACTGGTATTAAAAGTGAATGGTTTGGTGGGCACTTAAATACAGCATTATCAATATTCCGCATTGAGCAAACTAACTTCGCCGAAGCAATACCAGGAGAATTCGTTATTCGCAATGGCGTACGAACAACCGAGCAAGCATATCGCGGTGTAGATGGTATTGTCAGCAAAGGTTTTGAATTTGAAGCTGATGGTGAAATCAACGAAAACTGGGGTATCAACTTCGGGATTGCTAACTTTGAAGCAAAAGATGCGAAAGGTGTAAAAGTTAATACCACAAACTCTCGAACTACTTCTAACTTATTTGTGAAATATAAGTTAGATCAATGGAGTGCAGGCGTAGGTTTAAACTATAAGAGTAAATATTATACTGGCACTGGTAGTACTCGTATTGATCAGGACGCCTATGTGTTAGCAAGCGCAATGGTTGGCTATCAGGTCGATAAAAATATTAAGCTTCAATTGAACGTCGATAATATATTTGATGAAAAGTATTACGAAGGGATCGGTGCAAACTCAATGAACTGGGGCACACCACGTAGCGCAACAGTGAGCGTACGTTATAACTTCTAAGTCTTGAGCCCAGTTGAATTGGGTCCTTTCCCAAGGGCTCAATTCAACAATGAAGAAGAAATTTCAACAGTTTTTATCTCAAATAAAAACCAAGCATGACAGCAAACATACCAGGGAGCATACATAAAAAGCTCATCGCTTTACCTTCTTGGGTGTTTCTGATGTGTTTATGAAATATATGTGGACCAAAGATCAATCCAAAGATAGCTAAGATGAATCCAATAATTATTAAAAATGCCGACATATCTCGTTATCCGTTTAGATACTTTCTTATCAAAATTAGTTGTTTATAGCTGATAATTCTTCCTAAATTGATAAAAAAGTTAAATGCGAAAGACTCTCAAGAGACTGCTGACCAATTCCCACAATGGATTCGGGGAGGTAGTAAGGTTATGAAAAGTCTAATGCGCCGCCGTGCTGCAGAACGTGAGCTTTTCTTAAAAAAGTAATTTATCACTGCAGGCGCTCAGTGGTTTCATTGATTCTAAGCACCTACATTTTTATTCTTTTACCTGGTTGTACAGCTCACACTATAAACAACAATATTCATGTTGGGATATGTGTAAAAGCCCTCTGAGGAGGGTTTTTATTTTTCAATGATAATGCAAGGTATTATTTTAACTTAATAATATTTATTATATTTTTTAATAAAAATCTGCATAAAGGATAAGTTAAGACAATACAAGCTAATACAAGTCATTTCCTTTTAAAAATTTAATATTCTTCTTATTTGATTTTACTGATTTTTAAATTAATTATTACTTTTTGATAAAAAATATATAGACAGTTCTGTATTTTTTATCTAGTATCTGATTGGTTTTTAGATAACTACACTTTGGTTGGTTGTTCTTAAAAATTGTTAAATAACAATCAATAAGATTTATTAAATATTCAAAAAGAGTAAAAAATGAATTTGGGATTAAAGAAAATTGGAAATACTGAGCTTAAGCAAATTAGTTCACTATCAAAGAATGGTAATAAAGTTTTTTCAAAGTTTGAATTAAGCAACCCCACGGGCAGTCATAAAGATAGGACTTTTTTTCATATTATTGAAACGCTAGAAAGAGAGGGAAAAATTAAACCTGGCATGACTTTAGTTGACTGCTCAACTGGCAATGGTGGTGCGGCTTTAGCTTGGATTGGAAAAGAAAAAGGCTATAAAGTTGTTATTTGTATGCCAGAGGGAATGACACAAGAACGTATTGATCAAATTAATAGTTTCGGTGCAGAAATTATATTCACTGATAAGGATAAGTTTTTAAATGGCAGTGTTGAAGCCGCTCGAAAATATTTAAGCGAAAATGAGAATACATATTTCCTTGATCAAGCATCAAGCTTGTTAAATAAAGAGGCTTGGCACACTTGTGGTAATGAAATAATTGAACAGTTGAATGAACTAAATCTAATTCCAGATTACTTTGTGTGCTCTATTGGTACCGGAGGAACATTTTCAGGGATTGCTGAAAAATTGAAGGAAAAATTTCCACATATAAAGACTGTAGGGATCGAAGTAGATAAGTCTGCTCCGATATATGCAATGAAAAATGGACTTAACTTTCAACATTCACCACATAATCTGATGGGGTTAGGAGCGGGAGTCTTGTCTGCAAATACTACAGTTGATGTTATTGATACGATTACGACAGTTCAAGGCCATGATGCATGGAATCGAATGAAGGACTTTATTGAAAATGATCAAATTGGAATAGGTCCAACATGTGGTGCCAATTTATTAGTTTGTGAATCTTTAATGGATAATGTAAGTGACAAAACAATAATTACATTATTTTTTGACAATGCTTGGAAGTATAAGAGTCGATGGGATGGTGTTTATCCAGAATATCAAACTCAACAAGCATAAATACTAAATTAGCCGAGAAAACAAAAATGTTATTAGAAGAAATATATAAGAATGCAAGAGTCGTAAACTCTGGTAAAACTCTGACTACTGTTAATGAGTTTACAGACCAATTGCCTGCGTTGAGACCTAAAGTACTGATTGAGGTTGCTTATGCCATTTTAGAGCATTTAGATTGTGACTTCGATAAGATTGTCACTGAAGAAGATAAAGGGGCGCCTTTAGCAACCACTCTTTCATTGCTTACTGGAAAACCACTTGCTATGGCACGCTGGTACCCTTATAGCTTAAGTGAATTAAATAATAATGTTGTAGATATTAAATCTGAATATTTCGAAGGAAAGATGTATCTAAATGGAATCGATAAGGGAGATCGAGTTGTTATTATTGATGATACTTTAAGTACAGGTGGTGCTGTGATTGCTCTTGCTGAAGCATTACAAGCTGCGGGTAGTAGTATTGAAAAAGTCATTTGTGCAATTGAAAAAGTACAAAATAAAGGAAAGGAAAAAGTAAAAGAAATTACTGGTTTAGATGTGACATCAATAATGAAAATTGAAGTTTTCCCTGAATCTGTAAAGGTTGTAAAATGAGCGTAGAAATAGTAAATAATTTTAATAGAATTATTGATGATATCCGCCAGTTAAATGCATCAACACAGTTAGTTGCGATCTCGAAATTTCAACCAGTTGAAAAAATATTACCTTTATTGGAACAAGGTCATCGTATTTTTGGTGAAAGTAGAGTGGAGGAAGCTCATGAAAAGTGGGCTTTCTTGAGAGATATTTATCCTGATGTGGAGCTACATTTTATAGGTGGAATTCAATCAAAAAAAATTAGGAAAATAGTTCACTTCTTTGATGTTATTGAGTCCGTAGATAGTATTAGTACTCTTACAAAGATTGCTAAGTGTGCTGAGGAAATGCAAAAATCTATAAGAATATTTATTCAAATAAATATAGGTAATGAGCCACAAAAAAGTGGAATTGCTCTTGATGAATTAGAAGGGCTATATCAACAGGCTATTCAAAACGGCAATATTAAATTAGAAGGATTTATGTGCATTCCTCCTAACACAACTGAGGTTGAGCCATATTTTATTAAAATGAGTGAACTAAAATCTTTGTACCAAATAAATAAATTGAGTATGGGGATGAGTAACGATTATATGAGTGCAATTAGAATAGGATCAGATTGTATTCGTGTAGGAAGTTCTTTATTTGGTTCTAGAGACTATACATAGTTTAAGTATAAGGATGAAAAATGGTTTCAATTGAATTACTTATAACTTTTGTCATAACTACATTGATTTTTGCTTATATGCCAGGGCCAGCTATGCTTTATGCGGCTGCCCAGACACTTTCTAAAGGAAAGAAGGCTGGCCTAATGGCATCATTAGGAATTTTCATTGGTGGGTGTTTTCATATCATTGCTGCATCTGTTGGGTTGACAGCAATCTTTAAAATCATACCAATGTTATATGATGTAATTAAGCTTTTAGGTGCTGCATACCTAATTTGGCTTGGTATCAAGTTGATAAGATCAAAATTACAAGGCAGTTTAGAAATTAATCAAAATGCTGCTGATGTTTCTTTCAAACAAAGTATTCTGGTAGAAGTATTTAACCCTAAAACAGCAATATTTTATATTTCATTTTTACCCCAGTTTATAAATGTATCCTCTGGATTCTCTGTCTGGATGCAATTTATGATCCTCGGTCTTTTTGTTAATTTAGCTTTTGTATCTGCTGATGTTGTTTGTGTTTTCTTGGCAAACTTCGTATTAAATAAGGTTAAAAAGTCTGAAGGAACGCAAAGAGCCATGTCCGTTATGGGAGGCTCAATATTTATTGGCTTAGGTTTATTTTTAGCATTTAATGCTCAATAAGTAATTCATAAATATAGATGATTCAAGATTAATGAAACG
This sequence comes from Acinetobacter sp. TUM15071, assembly GCF_008980925.1. Lineage (NCBI taxonomy): Bacteria > Pseudomonadati > Pseudomonadota > Gammaproteobacteria > Moraxellales > Moraxellaceae > Acinetobacter > Acinetobacter sp. TUM15071. The sequence goes on from NZ_BKGB01000007.1 coordinate 212,108, forward strand.
ATACAGCCCTCCAAGAAGGGCTTTATCGTTTTAACCCTTAACTCTAGTTCTTTAATATTTATTGAAGCTGCAACTTATTGGTTCACTCTAACCCTTCGGAATCTCTTCATTTTAGGCTTTCTCACATCCTTAACAAACCGTTCCTCCATTGCCCCATACTTTTTAAAGTTTTCACGAGCTTGGTTTAGCGAAGGTACGTTTGCACCACCACACCAATCATGGTCTTTTGCTTGCATAGGATCATCTTCCCAGAAGCATACAGGGCAAATGTCATAGTAGCCGTTAGATGGTTCGTCTCGGGTTAAGTAGCCACAGCGTAAACAAGGGTAGAGCGCTCTTTCACAGACTGAATACGGCTCAATAAAAGTGCTTCATTTCATCTCTATCTACTGCTTGATTTCTAAATTTCCAAAACTTATCGCTCAAAAAGCACGCAAACCCTCAGCAACATCTATGGCTGTTAAACTGGCATAATATTGAATAAATATTGTTTTATTCAATAATACATTTACAAAAAGCTTGCAAACTCATGTTCCAAAATTAGATAAAAAATCAAAAACAAGCCCAGCATTACACACTTCACCATGCTAATAATTTTCAATAAAAATGAAATAATATTTAGCTGAATTTCGCCTCAACTTATTGACCAAATTTACACAAAATTATTACAATAAGTACATAATGATGGTTTTTTTAATAATGCCTGTGAACTTCTCATAACAAGGCAGATATATTTTCAAGCCTTAGAACGACGATTTTTAACAAGAATCATTACTACACATGATTTATAAACATACTTATGGAATTTAATTTTATGGAATTATTAAAGCCTCATATATTAAAAATCGCATTCACACCAACATTATGCCTAATATTAACAGCATGTGGCGGTGGGGAGGGAAATAGTGATTCAACATCAACGAAGCCACCTGAATGCACATCATTCCAATATCTAGATACTGCAACAAATCAATGTAAATCTAAGACAGCTCAAGTCATTACAGACCTAAACCTACCCGAATTACTGTTGTATGAAAGTGCAACATTAAAAGCAAAATCCAATATAGGATTAGAGATTAGTTATACAAGCCAAACTCCCGAAGTATGTAGGGTAACTAATAATGTGGTTAATACTTTTTCAACTGGAACCTGTACTGTGATGGCCACTCAAGTCGGTACAGATAAAGTTCTCCCTGCTACGTCAATCAGCACGAGTAATCAAGTAAAGATGAATCAAATCATTACTGGATTGGTGTTACCTGAAATGACGACAGGTGAAATAATTGTGCTTGATGCTTTATCAAGTGCAAATTTAAAAATTAGTTATATTAGTCAAACACCCCAAATCTGTAGCGTGACAGAAAATACTGTAAAAGGATTAGCAGTAGGCATTTGTACAATCACCGCTAGTCAAGCGGGTTCAGACAAAGTATTTCCAGCTCTATCTGTAACTAAGACAAATCGAGTTGATGCACCTGCTTACACGTTTTCACCATTACCTACAACTGGTATTTTTCAATGTGGAAATTTGTATCAAAATTTCCTGGCTTGTGATGCTATAAGTCTTGGTTCTCTATATGGATTAGAACAAGATGCTGAAATAAAAGCAGGTCAACCAATGAGTTACACATTGCTCAAACAAAATGGTGAAGAATGTGTCAAAGATAATGTTACTGGTTTAATTTGGGAACAAAAAACTATTGGTGGCGGTTTACGTGATGCGAATCAAGCATATACTTGGTACAACTCAAATAACAACAATAATGGTGGCTTTGCAGGTTCTGAAAAAATTCAAGCAAGTACATCAATTAAGAAGGATTGCAATCTTTCGAAGTGTAATACAGAGGCATACATAGCTGCCCTCAATACAGCAAAATACTGTGGTTATAATAATTGGCGTCTACCGACTCGAACAGAGCTAATAAGCATTATCGATTATGGACATGCCTATAAAAGTATTAACCCTATTTTTACCAATACCAGAGCAGGTAACTTTTGGACAAATGCTTCTTATCCTGGTTACAGCTATATTACCTTTACTAGCGATAATAGTGAGGCATGGAGTATAAACTTTTGGGAAGGTGGGACAAGAGCCGATAAGAAAGATAGCTTGCAATTAATTCGTGCCGTTCGGTCTGCGCAATAACTAATTTAAGGTTTAATTTCTAGCCTACTCTCCAATTAAAAGTTTAAATTTAGGATATAAAGAGATTAATTATGAAGAAAATAGTGTTTACAACTATAAATGCATTACTATTCATCGGCCATGCACATGCACAAACATGTAATTTAAAAATAGCAACCTCTGCTCCTAATAATCGCTACGAGATTGTAGCAAGCAGTGATGGTAGAGAAATTTTGGATAAACAGACCAAATTAATTTGGCAACGCTGTAGTATTGGTCAAATATGGGATGGTCAAAGTTGTGCAGGAACCCCCACGCAATTAACATGGGATAAAGCTTTAATTAAAGCTAAAGCCTTAAATAATGGCTATCGACTTCCTAATATTAAAGAGTTGCAAAGTATTGTTGAGGAAAGCTGTCGTGAACCTGCCATAAATGAGAAAATCTTCCCCAATACTAACTCATCAAGAGCTGAAGCAGCTTACTGGACTTCTTCTCCTATACCATTAGGCAATAATGTATGGGTGGTAGATTTTAATAATGGAAGCACATTTTTCCCAGATAAAGATGATTCTGAGGCAAATGCGGTACGAGCAGTTCGATCCTCAAAATAACTCATATCATCACCTTGCTTATCAACTTACGCTAAATCTCTCTGGAAAGCCCCTATATCAGTGCTATATGGGTTTTCCTTAATAATCATAATATTAAATATATCGCCCACTCATTTTGAATCTTGTCGGTCAAATTTTCCCAATTTTGACCCTTAAAACGCAAAAATAAGGTCAAATTAAGTCGGATGATATCGGACAAAAAGGCAAATAAAAAAGCCTTTAAGTATTGAGCTTAAAGGCTTTTTTATATCGGATCGCACAATCCAGAATAATATTTTGGTGGAGATGACGGGAGTTGAACCTGCGTCCGCAAAAACCGCTAACTTAAGCGGTTTTTTATGTTTTAGATTTAAATATTTGCCGTTCAAACCAAACTGCCATTTCATCATTTATCAGAATGGTTCTGTCTATGCTCACCTAAAACTATTACCTCGATCTCATTCATAGCTGCTCGAAGCTTTTTATCGCTAATCTGAACATAGCCAGCAGTGACATCATTTTGATCTTCGTTCTTGTGATTCAGAAGCTTTTTGATTGTATATTTTCCATAATCTAAGCTTTCGGCAATAGATCCATAGGTACGGCGTAGATCGTGAAATGTAAACTGGATGCCACAGGTTTGATTGATCTTTGCCCTTACTTTGGAAATATTCGTAATGTGGCCAGATTCAGATTTTGCAGAAGGGAAAACCCACTCAGATGTAACTTGCTTACTACGCTTTTTCATCATATCCCAAAGAAAGTCACCCATAGGCAGGGTGTGGGGCTCATTGTTCTTTGGATCAACTGAAGTGATATAGCCATATTTCAAATCAACAGCAGACCAAGCCAGCGACTCACATTCTTCACGTCTAAAACCAGTTAGGATTAATGTGATGAGAAAGTCTTTATTGGTCTCAAGCTGCTGACCACGGTCTTCAAAATTTAATACAGCATTGATCCAATCTGGCAGCTTATCTTCATTGATATATGAACTGCGTCTGCGAATCTTATTCCATGACTTTTTAGCTGTTAAAGTTTTAACGGGGTTGAGCGGGGGGATGATTGGCTGCTCATCGTCATCCAAGTAGTATTCGATCGAAAAATTATAAATAGCTCGAAAGACTCGCATACACATATTGGCCTGAGCTTTACTATTAACGGATAGCTCTTTATGTTTTTCTTGGACCATCATTCGAGTAATGTCTTTGAGCTTTGTATTTTTCCAGTCTTTTAGATAGCCATTAACCACATCACTGTAATCATCCAGTGTACGCGGCTTTAAAGTTCGTTCGTCTATATAGACTAAATACGCATCATTTAAAGTCGGCTGAGACTTTTCAATATCAAAAATTGATTTAGCGTCTGCAATTTTCTTCTTTTTCTTGTCTATAGGGTTTATACCCATTGTCATGTCTAAAAGAGCTTCTTGAGCCAATACTCTTGCTTGAGTCAGGGTTATTTGACCATGGATACCCAGAGTAGACCGAGTAGACCTGCCATTAACCTTTTTCTCAACGATATAAGTTTTGTATGAGGTGTTTACACGCACAGCAAAGCCAATTAACTCACTATCACGATAAATCGCAGGAATTAATTCGAGTTGATCAATAAATGACTTAGTTAGCTTTACTCTGTTTGCAGACATGAGCTAGAATCCGCTTGTTTCACAACATTTAGCATCATATTACAATATTATCTGCGGTCTACTATAGGTCTACTCAAGAAAAAACTTGTAATTAAAAATGATTTTCGCTAATATTGGATTCAAGCTGAATTGTAGAGAATACAAGCAGTTATAAAGTTTAGGGCCTATAGCTCAGTTGGTTAGAGCAGCGGACTCATAATCCGTTGGTCCCGTGTTCAAGTCACGGTGGGCCCACCATATATATCAAGCACTTACATGCATTAATTGTAAGTGCTTTTTTATTGGCTAAATTTATGTAAGTGCTATGTAATCAATAAAATTAATATGTAAGAGTAAAAAACACGATCTACCTATCTTCTCTTGATTTGGAAGGTACTGAATATTATTTATAGCTTTGCTAAAACAATCCAATGTATATCGAAATTAGAGAATAAGACTCTTTAAATAATTTGATGATCTAAATATAATTTTTAGCCTAAGTAAGTTAGCTGTGATTAGAACATGGTAGATAAATGGTTATTTATATTCCCGACATATTTAGTATGAATTATTTTTACAAGCAAAAGATGAATAATAAAGCATGAAATGAGAATTAT